>JAKFWE010000139.1 GCA_021732895.1 Allobosea sp.
GCGCAGGCTGGCGCAAACCCGCGAGCGGGGATCTGGCGACGCCCGCGCCGACAGCCCGATGCTCGGCGCGGCTGTCAGAGCTGATGTCCGGCCGCTAGCCATGCGAACCGCCGGCAGCCGGGCGGCTCTCGACGCTCCGGCCGCGACATGTCATTTTGCCGCGGTCGGCCGTCCCCGGCGCCGAGTTTCGACCTGGTTCGACCCATCATGCGACGTCGATCCCTCCTGGCTGCTTTCGCGGCGCTGGCGGTCTGGCCCGCCGCGCGGGCCAACGCCCAGAGGCCTCCGCGCATCATCGCCTTTCTGGTTGGTTTGCCGCTCGACCATCCCGTCGTCGTCGAACGCTACGACAGGCTCAGGCGGCTGCTCGCCGGCCGCGGCTGGGTCGAGGGCCAGACGATCGGCTTTCGCCTGTTCACCGTGACGTCCGAGCCCGGCGCGCTGGCCGCGAGGGTGGCGGAAATCGTCGCCGGGCGGCCCGACATCATCTGCGCCGGCTCGAGCACGGAGACGGCGGCGCTGCTCGCCGCGACCAAGCGCATCCCCGTACTGTTCACGACGGCGTCTGACCCCGTCGGCAGCGGCTTCGTGCGTTCGCTCGAGCGGCCGGACGGCAATGCGACGGGCTTCAGCAACAACGACCCGGCCATGGCCCCGAAATGGATAGAGCTCCTGCGCGAGATCGCGCCGGCGACGACGAGGCTCGGCGTGCTCTATAATCCGGCGACGGCGCCCGCCGGCGGCGCCGGCTATCTCGCCGCCCTCCGGACCGGCGCGAGGCTGGTCGATCTGGCGGTGGTGGACACGCCGCTCTCCGCCGTCTCCGAGATCGAGCCCGCGATCGCGACGCTGGCGCGCGAGGAGGGGATCGGACTGTTCGCGATGCCCGACAGCTTCCTGTTCCGCAACGCCGCTCGCGTGGCCGGAGCCGCCGCCCGTCATCGCCTGCCGGCGATCTACCCATACGAGGTCTTCGTCGAGGCGGGCGGTCTGCTCTCCTATTCCGGAGGGCGCGACGAGACCGAGGAGCTGATCGCCGGCTACATCGACCTGATCCTGCGCGGCGCCAACATCGCGGAACTGCCGGTGCAGTTCTCGCGCAGCTTCGAACTGGTGATCAACGAGGCCGCCGCCGCCGCGCTCGGGCTTGCGGTGCCGACGTCGCTGCGCGTGCGTGCGACACGGATGATCGCGTGACGACGGCTGTCTCGGGGCGCGGCCGGCTGGCGCGCAAATACGCGCTGTTCGTCGGCGCCGCGATCTGCCTCGCGCTCGGGCTCAACGCCGTCGTCAACACGATCTTCGCCTTCGCCGACCAGCGCGCGCTCGTCGTCAGGACGCAGCAGGAGCAGGCGCAAGCGGCGGCGCAACGCATCGGGGCCTTCGTCTCCAACATCGTGATGTCGCTCGACTGGGTATCGCAGACCAGCTCGGGCGGCGATCCGATCGAGGATCTGCGCATGGATGGATTGCGCCTCCTGCGGCAAATCCCGGCGATCATCGACCTGCAGCAGATCGACCCTGCCGGCCGCGAGCGCCTGGGGCTGTCGCGATTCGAATTCAACCGCGTCAACAGCGGCGTCGATCGCTCGGGCGAGCCGGCGTTCAGGGAGGCGCTTCGCCACGGCGTGTATTATGGCGAGGTCATGTTCAGGCGGGGCTCCGAGCCCTACATCACGCTCGCGCGGCGTTCGCGGGCGCCGGCCGGCGGCGTCGTGGTGGCCACGGTCAACCTGACCTTCATCAAGGAGCTCGTCTCGCGCCTCAGGGTCGGCATAGCCGGGCGCGCCTATGTGGTGACGCGCGAAGGCCGCCTGATCGCTCATCCGGATCTGCGCTTCGTGCTGGGCAAGACCGATCTCCTGCCGCTGCTGCTCGCCCATGAGGGCGCGGGCGGCGACGGCCGGGACGCGCCGGGCGCCGGCATCGAGACGCGCGACATGGAGGGGCGCAACGTGCTCTCCGTCGTCAGCGGCGTGCCCGGCGTCGACTGGAGGGTCGTGGTCGATCTGCCCCAGAGCGAAGCCTTCGCGCCGATCTACGAATCGATCCTTCGCTCGGTCTTCATCCTGTTCCTGTCGCTGCTCGGCGCGATCGGTGCGGGCGTCCTGCTTAGCCGGCGCCTCGTCGCGCCGATACGGGAGCTCAGCGCGACGGCGGCCCGCATCGGCGAGGGCACGCTCGACCAGCCCATCGCCGTGCGCACCGGCGACGAGCTGCAGGAGCTCGGCGACCAGTTCAACCTGATGGCGCAGCGCCTCAGCGAGAGCCGCGACGAGCTCGAGGGCAAGGTCGTGGCCAGAACCGCGGCGCTGATGGCGGCGCTCGATCAGGCCTCGGCCGGCCAGCTCGCCGCCGAGCAGGCGCGCCAGACCGCGGAGGAGGCGACCAGGGCCAAATCGCGTTTCCTCGCCGTCGTCGGCCACGACATCCGCACGCCGCTGGCCGGCGTGCTCGGCGTGCTCGAAATCCTCGATCGCAAGCGCCTGAGCCAGCGCGAACGCCGCCTGCTCGAGATGGCGACGGCCTCCGGGCAGACGCTGATCGACCTCGCCAACGCCACGCTCGACCTGTCGCGGCTGGAGGCCGGGACCGAGGCGCTGGACCTTCGCGACTACGAACCCGGTCCGCTGCTGGCCGCCGCCGCCGCGCTGCTGCGTCCGTCGGCGGAACGCAAGGGCCTGGCGTTGAAGCTCGCGGTCAGCGCCCTGGCCGGCGCGCGCCTGCATGGCGATCCGGGCAAGCTGAATCGCATCGTCGTCAATCTCCTGCGCAACGCCATCAGCTTCACCGATCATGGCGAGATCGAGCTCCACGCCGAACTGGCGGCCGTCGCGGCGGGAGAGGGCGCCGTCCTCGTGGTCTGCGTGCGCGACACCGGCATCGGCATCGCACCGGCGATGCAGGAGCGCATCTTCCAGGATTTCGTCCAGGTCGATCCGCAAACCGGGCGGCGCTCCGGCGGTGTCGGCCTCGGCCTCGCCATCTGCACGCGGTTGGCCGCGCTGATGGGCGGATCGATCGCGGTCGAAAGCCGGGCCGGCGCCGGCAGCCGTTTCGTCGTGCGGCTGCCGGCCTCGGCCGCGCGGACCGCGCCCGGCGCACCGGGTGGCGTGGCCGCCGCCGTCGATCGGCCGCGCATCGTGCTCGTCGTCGATGACGAACCCGTCACGCGCGAGGTCGCGCGGATCATGATCGGCAAGGCGGGCCACCGCGCCATCGCGGTCGGCTCGGGCGAGGCGGCGCTGGCGCTTCTCGCGGAGAACGCGGTCGACATCGTGCTGCTCGACATGCACATGACCGGCATGGACGGGGTCGAGACCGCGACGGCGATCCGCGCGCTGCCGGACATCGCCCAGCCGGCCATCGTGGCGTTGACCGCCGACGTCTCGCCGGAAACGATGCGTCGGCTGCGCGAGGCCGGCTTGACGACCATTCTGTCGAAGCCGGCGACCTCGGCGGCGCTGCGCCAGCTTCTCGGCCACGGGCCGCTGCAGGCGGGACGGCGGGCCGGGGCGAGCCTCGCGCCAGACCGCCCGGTGGACGAGGCCTTCTTCCGGCGGCAGGGCCGGCTGATCGGAGCGGGCCGGCTCGATCGGCTGGTCGATCTGTTCGGCGCCGTCTCGGGCGACCTGCTCGCGGCGATGAGCGCAGCGAGGGGGCGCGCCGATCGCAGCGCGATCCAGCGCGCGGCCCACCAGCTCGCCAGTTCGGCCGGCGCGCTCGGCCTCGGCCAGGTGCTGGCCAGGGCCGCCGCGCTGGAGACCGAAGCGCATACCGGGTCGGAGGAGGCCATCGCCGATCACGTCGCCGGGCTCGAACAGGCGCGCGGCCAGGCGCTGGCGGCGCTCGCGGCGATGTCGCGGAAGGCGCCGGCGCGTGCGCGCAGCGGCGGCAGGCGCACGGGCCCCGGCGGCGGATCAGGCGTTGCGCTCGGCGTAGATCCCGAGCTTGTAGCCGATGCCGCTGACGGTCGCGATCACGCCCGTCTCGCCGGCGTCCATCAGCTTGCGCCTTAGCCGCGCCACAAGGGCGTCGACCGTGCGCGCATCGACCTCGCCTTGCCGGTTACTGACGACCTCGATCAGATAGTCCCGGCTCAGAGGCCGGCCGTTGCTGTCGACCAGCGCGGCCAGCAGGTCGAACTCGCCACGCGTCAGCCGGATCGGCGCGCCGTTGATGATGGCGAGTTCGCGCCGCAGCAGATCGATCATGAACGGCCCGAAGGTGATCGTGGTGCTGCGCCTCGCCGTCTCGCGCTCGATCTTGCGCCGGCGCAGCAGCGAGCGCGTGCGGGCGAGCAGCTCGCGCAGATTGACCGGCTTGGTCACGTAATGGTCGCCGGCCAGTTCGAGCCCGACGATGCGGTCAATGTCGGTGTCGCGCCTCGTCACGAAGATGATTCCGGCGTCGGAGATGGTCTGCAGCTCCTTGGCGAATTCGAAACCGTCGCCATCGGGCAGCACGACGTCCATGAAGATCAGCTCAGGCTTGACGCGCCTGACGACGCGGCGCGCCTCGGCGACGCTTTCCGCCTCCTCGACCCGGAAGCCCTGGTCGGCGAGGTAGCCCGAGATCATGGCGCGCGTCACAGGATCGTCCTCGACGACCATCAGCCGCTCGCGATTGGCGCCCGCGCCGTCCCTGACAGCGTTCGTCATGGCCGCTCCGCCCCGCGCGAACTCCCGCGCCTATCCGCGAAACGATCCGATGGCCGGCGCGGCAATGCAAGCCGCGGCCGGAATCGCCGACGAATGGAGGTTCACCGGACGCCGGGGCGGACCGCGGCGCCCGGCGTCGGACCGGCCGGCGAAGCCCGGCGGTTGCGGCGCTTCCTCTCAGCGAGTTGTTAATCATCGCGAGCATTTCTCGCCCGTCGTCCACCCGAATTTAGCGTTCCTGGCCGATCATGCCGACCGTTCGAGGCTTCCGCCCTCTCAGCTCCGGTATGCTCGCGATGACGAATCTTGGGATCGACAGGCCGCTCCAGCGCGAGGCACGAGGCGCCACAATGCCGGTCAAGGCGATGATACGCGCGATGCGGCCGCATCACTGGCTGAAGAACGGGCTCGTTTTCGTGCCGATCCTGCTCAACCACGACGTCTTCGACGTGGCGGCGCTCGGCCACGGCCTCGTCGCGTTCATCTCGTTCAGCCTGATCGCATCCTCGATCTACCTGCTCAACGACATCGTCGATGTCGAGGCCGACCGGCGCCACCCCACCAAGTGCAAGCGGCCGCTGGCGGCGGGCGAGATCAGCAAGGCGCAGGCCTACGCCGCCGTGCCGGGCCTGATGATCGGCGCCTTCGCCCTGTCGGCCCTGCTGCCGCGCCCCGATCTGTTCCTGCTGGCGCTGGGCGCCTATCTCGCGCTGGCGCTCGCCTATCTCTTCTTCCTCAAGCGCAAGCTGCTGGTCGACGTGCTGGGGCTGGCGGCGCTGCACACGCTGCGCATTCTCGCCGGCAACGCCGCCGCCGCGATCACGCTGTCCTCCTGGCTGCTGGCCTTCTCGATGTTCCTGTTCCTCAGTCTCGCGCTGGTGAAGCGCTACGCCGAACTGCGCATCACGCAGGACCAGTCGGGCCTCAAGAAGGCCGGGCGCGGCTACCAGGCCGAGGATATCGAGGCGCTGTCTCAGCTCGGCATGGCGTCCGGCTGCACCTGCGCGCTGATCATGGCGCTCTATGTCGACAGCGCGGCCGTGAAGGAGCTCTACCGCCATCCCGAGATCATCTGGCTGATCTGCCCGATCATCCTCTACCAGATGGCGCGGGTCTGGTTCCTGGCGCGGCGCGGCCAGATGCCCGACGATCCGCTCGTCTTCATGATCCGCGACTGGCGCAGCCAGCTCATGGGCGCACTCGTGCTGGCGATCATGGTCGCGGCCTCGGTCCTCCCGTGAGCGAAGCCGCCGACTGCCGCTCCTGGGGCGGGCTGGTCGCAAAGGACAGTCGACTGGTCGCTCCCGAGGCCTGGATGGCCGGCCCGGGGGCGTTCCAGGCGCCCGTCCTGCCCTTCGGCAACGGCCGCT
Organism: Allobosea sp.; assembly: GCA_021732895.1. Lineage (GTDB taxonomy): Bacteria > Pseudomonadota > Alphaproteobacteria > Rhizobiales > Beijerinckiaceae > Allobosea. The sequence continues at coordinate 6,032 of JAKFWE010000139.1, forward strand.
CCTACGGCGATTCCTGCCTGAACGACGGCGGCTCGCTGATCGCCGGCCGCAAGCTCGACCGCATCCTCGCCTTCGACCGCGAGAGCGGCCTCGTCACCGCCGAGGCCGGCGTCCTGCTCGACGACCTGCTCGAGCTCGTCGTGCCGGCCGACTGGTTTCCGCCGGTGACGCCGGGAACCTGCTTCGTCACGCTCGCCGGCGCCATCGCCAACGACGTTCACGGCAAGAACCACCACCGGGCCGGCACGTTCGGCCGCCATGTCCGGGCCTTCGAGCTGGTCCGCTCGGACGGCGCGCGCCTGACCTGCGCCCCCGACATGAACGCGGAGCTCTTCGCCGCGACGATCGGCGGCTACGGGCTGACCGGCCTGATCACCCAGGCGACGCTGCAGCTGATGCCGGTCGCCTCGGCGCAGATGCGCCAGGAGACCCTGCATTTCGACGGGCTCGACCGGTTTTTCGAGATCGCCGCGGAGTCGGATGCGAGCCACGACTACACCGTCGCCTGGATCGACTCGCTCGCCGACGGCCCCGGTTTCGGGCGCGGCGTTTTCTTTCGCGCCAATCATGCCACGGTCTCCGGGGCGCCGCCCGCGCGCGCGGCCCGCAGCCTGCCCTTTCCGCTGACGCCGCCCTTTCCGCTGATCAACGGGCTGAGCCTGCGCGCCTTCAACTGGCTCTACCGGTCGGCGCAGCCGCGCTCGCCAGAGCCCAGACTCATGCCCTACCGGCCGTTCTTCTATCCGCTCGACCGGGTTTCCAACTGGAACCGCGCCTATGGCCCCCGCGGCCTGCGCCAGTTCCAGTGCGCCGTGCCGATGGCGGATGCGCGCGCGGCGGTCGAGGCGATGCTGCGGCGTTCGCTCGCTGCCGGCGAAGCCTCGTTCCTGACCGTGCTGAAGATCTTCGGGGATCAACCCTCGCCCGGCCTGATGTCGTTTCCGATCGCCGGCGCGACGCTGACGCTCGACTTTCCCAATCGCGGCGAGCGAACCGCCCGCCTGCTCGACGAACTCGACGCCATCGCGATCGCCGCAGGCGGCCGCGTCAACCCCTACAAGGATGCGCGCATGTCGCCGGCGACCTTCGCCGATTCGTTCCCGCACTGGCGCGACTTCGCCCGCCATGTCGATCCTG
>JAKFWE010000221.1 GCA_021732895.1 Allobosea sp.
CCATCGGAGGTGCGCAGCCGCATCCCCTGCCCCGACACGTCGGGACCCATCGCGGCATAGCGGTTCTCGCTGTCGACGAAGGCGCCCCAGAGATCGACATACTGGCCGCCGGCGCGCTCGACCCGCTGACGATAGACTTCGTTGAAGGCGATCAGGTCGGCCGACAGCCTGCCGTTCTGCACCGGCGGCGCGCCGACCCAGATCAGCGGGACGCGCCTTGCGGCGAAAGCCGAGGCGATGACGTCGACCCGCTCTCGATAGAGCGCCAGCCAGCGCTCGCTGAGCGGCTCGTGGATCGTCTCGCCCTCGCGGATCGACTGGCGATCGTTGACGCCGAGCAGCATCACAGCGAGGCTGATCGGCTCCGTGCCCGCGAGAAGCTCCGTCACCGCTTTCGGCCAGTCGTAGAAATCCGCTCGGACCAGCCCCGAATCGCCCTTGGCGCGGTCGGTCACCGCGACGTCGGGGCGGTCGTTCAACGCATCCTCGAGCCCATCGGCGAGCAGGGCGCCGAGCGAGTCGCCGAGCACCACGATATGATGCGCGACATCGACCTTCGGAATCACCGGATCGTCAAGCACGGCCGCGGCGGGCTCGCGGCGCGCTCGCGGGGCGACGCGCCTGGCTTGCGGCTCGACCCGGCGACGCTGCCGCGGCTCGATCTTGGGCGGGGGCTGCTGCCGGAAGAAGGGCGCGAAAATGCTCTGGCCGAAATTCAGGCCCTTGCCGCTGCGCGACCACGTGTCGCCCTCAGCCAGGGAGGACGGCCCGCCCGTCAGCAGCAGCAGCGTCGCGGCGCCCAGAACCATGATGAAGGAGCGCATCGCGCAGCCCATCGACGCGCGCCGGAAAGCAGCGCGCCAGCCAAATATAGCGGATCGGCCGCAGCTCCGCCAGCAACGGCCTTCACTTGCCCGGCCCGGGCCGGAGGCGCGGGCGGTCGCCGACCCTGCTCACTGGCCGCGCCGCGCCCGCGCGGCGAAGCGGATCGCCTCCTCGGCCGCCTTGAACAGGGCTTTGGCCTTGTTGACGCATTCGGCCTGCTCGGAGGCGGGATTGGAATCGTAGACGATGCCGGCGCCCGCCTGGACATGCATCCGCCCGTCCCGGACCACCGCCGTGCGCAGCACGATGCAGGTGTCCATCTCGCCGTTCGCGCCGAAATAGCCGATGCAGCCGCCATAGGCCCCGCGCGCGTCGCGCTCGAGTTCGTCGATGATCTGCATCGCCCTGACCTTCGGCGCGCCCGACACCGTGCCGGCCGGGAAGCCGGCCGCGAGCGCGGCCAGCGCGTCATGGCGCGGCTCGATCTCGCCCTCGACGTTCGAGACGATGTGCATCACCTGGCTGTAGCGCTCGACGAAGAAGGAATCGGTCACCCTGACCGAACCGATCCTGGCCACCCGCCCGACATCGTTGCGTCCGAGATCGAGCAGCATCAGGTGCTCGGCGCGCTCCTTGGGATCGGCGAGCAGCTCGTCGGCCAGCGCCTTGTCCTCCTCCTGGGTGGCGCCGCGCCGGCGGGTGCCCGCGATCGGCCGGATGGTGACCGTGTCGTCGCGCAGGCGCACCAGGATTTCCGGGCTGGAGCAGACGATCTGGAAATCGGCGAAATCGAGATAGCACAGGAAGGGCGCCGGATTGACCCGCCGCAGCGCCCGGTAGAGCGCGAAAGGCGGCAGTGCGAACGGCGCCTCGAAGCGCTGCGACAGCACGACCTGGAAGATGTCGCCGGCGCGGATGTAGTCCTGCGCCTTCGCCACCATCGTATGGAACGCGGCCTCGCTGGTGTTCGAGACGATGTCGGGCCGCGGCAGCGAGGCGATGTCGATCGCGGCCTCCGGCGGCAGCGGGCCCTCGAGCGCCGCGATCGCCGCCTCGAGCCGCTCGCCGGCCTGCTCTTTGGCCATGCGCGCCGTGACGCCGGCCTGCGCGCGCACCGGCGTGACGACGTGGATCTCGTCGCGCACCGCATCGAACACCACCATCAGCGTCGGCCGGAGCAGGATGGCGTCGGGCACGCCCGCGCCCTCCCTGGCCTCGGGCAGCGTCTCCATCAGCCTGACCATGTCGTAGCCGAGATAGCCGAACACGCCGGCCGCCATCGGCGGCAGGTCGCCGGCCTCGGGAATGGCGCTTTCGGCGAGCAGTGCCCGCAGGCTCTCGAAGGCCGGTCGCGGATCCGGCTGGAAGGCCTCGCCCAGCGCCGGCCGCCGCATCGACGCCGCGCCGCGATGGCAGCGCCAGATCGCGTCCGGGGCCAGCCCGATCATCGAGTAGCGGCCGCGCACCGCCCCGCCCTCGACCGACTCCAGCAGAAAGGCCGGGCCTGCGAAAGCCGCCCGGAGTTTCATGAAGGCGGCGACCGGCGTTTCGCAGTCGCCCACCAGCGTCCGGCGCAGCAACTGCGCCCGGCCGGCCTCGTAGCCCTGCGCGAACGCGGCGAAATCCGGGTCCGGCCCCATGGTCAGTTCTGCGCGCCGCCCGTGGCGTTGCGGAAGCCGGTCTCGTTGATCGCGACGCCGAGATCAGCCTGCAGCTTGGCGACGTACTGGCGCAGGACGTCCTCGCTGACGCTGGAGCCGAGCAGGCGCACGAAGTTCTCGGCCTCCTGCGTCGTGCGGACATAGGGCGGCTGCGAGGCGGCCGTGACCTTGAACACGAGCCGGTCGCCATCGGCCAGCGCCGCCGAGTTGCTCTTGCCCACGACCGTGCCGAAGACCAGCGTCAGCGCGTTGGCCGGCCATTCCGGGTTCTGGTCCTGCCGGCCGAGCCCTTCCGCCTCGGCGCTGGTCAGGCCGGCGGAGGCCGCCACGACGTAGAACGCCTCGCCGCCGTCGAGACGCTCGACGAGTTCGCGCGCCTTCGCAGAAAGCCGCGTCGCTATCTCCTCGGCGCGCCACTGCGTCTCGACCTCGGCCCTCGCCTCCTCGAAGCTGCGCTCGCGCGCCGGTTCGACCTTGGCCAGGTCGAACCAGACATAGCCGGAATCCTGCGGCAGCCGGATCGCCTCGTTGTCGATGCCGATGTCGGAGCGGAAGATCGCCGTCCGGGTCGCCTCGCCTCCCGCCAGCGGCGCGGCCTGCGCGCCGTCGGGGCGGCGCAGGGAGGAGTCGACGGGCCCATACGTGGTCACCGGAAGGCCGAATTCCCGGCCGATCTCGGCCAACGGCCTGGCGGCGGCGCGCTGGTCCTCGATCTTGTCGTGCAGATCGGTGAGCCGGGTGCGGGCGGCCGCCGTGGCCATCTCCGCCTTCAGCTCGGTCGCGACCTCCTCATACGGCCTGACGCGCTCGGGCGCGATCGCGGTCACGCGCAGCAGCACCGGGCCGAAGCCACCCTCGACCGGAGCGCTGACCGCGCCCTCGGCCAGCGCGAAAGCCGCGTCACGGACTTTCTCGTCGAGCACCTGCGGGCGCGTCAGCGCACCAAGGGACAGATCGGCGATCGAAAGATTCCGCGCGGCGGCGACCGCCTCGAAGCTCTCGCCAGCCGCGATCCGCGCGCTGGCGGCCTGCGCCTCCGCGAGCGTGGGGAAGACCATCTGCTGGATCGTGCGCGTCTCGGCCGTGCCGAAGCGCTGCGCCTTGACCGCCTCGTAGCGCGCCCTCGCCTCGTCGTCGGACACCTTGGACGGGTCGGCCAGCCCCTGCGCCGAGATCGTCAGGATGCTGGCGCTGCGATATTCCGGCGCGCGGAAGCTCGCCTTGCGCTCATCGTAGAAGGTCTTGAGCTGCGCCTCGGTCGGCGCGGCGATCTCGCCGGCCGCGCTGGCCGGCATCCGCGCGAAGCTGACGGTGCGGCGCTCGTTGCGCAGGCGGTGTCCGAGTTCCTGAAGCGCCACCGGCGCGCCGACGGCGCCGACCACCATCTCCGCGATCTGCTGGCGCAGGATCGCGGCGCGCTGTTCGCGCACATAGCTCTGCTCGGTCAGCCCGTTCGCGCGCAGCAGTTCGTTGAAGCGCGCCGCGCTGAACTGCCCCGTGGAATCACGGAAATTCTGGTCGTCGAAGATCAGGTTGCGGATCGTCTCGTCGGAAACCGCGAGCCCCATCGCATCCGCGGTCTGGTCGAGCACGGCCTCGGTGACGAGGCGCGACAGCACCTGCCGGTCGAGGCCGAGCGCCCGCGCCGTCTCGGGCGTGATCTGGCGGCGCTGCTGGCGCGTCAGGTTCTGCAGCTCATTCTGGTAGGCGGTGCGAAGCTGCTCGAGGCCGATCTCGGTCTTGCCGACGCGGGCGACGGAATTGCGGCCATAGCCCTGGAAGATGTCGCCGATGCCCCAGATCGCGAAGGACAGGATCAGGAAGCCGAACAGCACGAAGATCAGGATCTTGCCGAACAGGCTCTGGCCCGCCTTGCGGATGCCTTGCATCATCATGGTGTCGTCTTTCCTGAAGACCCGTCGCGTCCGGCGGCCGGCGCGAGGTCGCCTTCCGTCGGCGCTGCTTATAGGAATGCAGGCCGCGACTCGCAATCGCAACGATCCGGCCGGCGATACGGCGCGCGCTCGCAGCACCGCCTGAGATCGCCCTCCCTGCCGATTGCCCCCGCGGCCCCGCATCGCTAGACCCGGGCGATGCATCGGGAGAACGTCATGACGCGCAGCATCAGGCCGCTGGTGGCCGGCAACTGGAAGATGAACGGCGTCAGGGCCGATCTCGCCATCGCGGCGGAGGTGGCCGCAGGCTATGATCTGGCCCTGAAATCCGCCGTCGATCTCGCGCTGTGCCCGCCGGCGACCCTGCTCTACATGATGAGCGCCGCGCTGCTGGGCTCCCGCATCGCCACCGGCGGGCAGGATTGCGGCGTCGCGGCGAGCGGCGCCTTCACCGGCGAGGTTTCGGCCGCCATGCTCGCCGATTCCGGCGCGACCTTCGCGATCGTCGGCCATTCGGAACGCCGCGCCCTGCATGGAGAGACCAACGCCGTCGTCAGGGCCAAGGCGCAGGCCGCCCAGGCGGCGCTGCTCGTCCCGATCGTCTGCGTCGGGGAGACGCAGGCCGAGCGGGAGGCCGGCAAGGCGCTGGCGGTGGTCAGGAAGCAGTTGCGCGGCTCGGTCCCCGAGGGCTCGAAGGCCGCCACGCTGGTCGTCGCCTACGAGCCGGTCTGGGCGATCGGCACGGGACTGACGCCGACGCCGGCCGATGTCGGGCAGATGCATGAGGCCATCCGCGCCGAACTCGCCCGCATCCTCGGCAAGCCGGCGGCGGCCGGCGTCAGGTTGCTATACGGCGGCTCGGTCAAGCCCGGAAACGCGGCCGAACTCATGAGCGTCGCCCATGTCGACGGCGCGCTGGTCGGCGGAGCCAGCCTGAAGGCGCAGGACTTCCTGGCGATCGCGCGCGCCTGCGCCTGAGACCATCCGGAGGGCCCGCGCCCCGACCCGGAGGAGCCTCCGCCGAGTCGAACCGCCTCCTCAGCCCTCCTCCCCCTCGGCGAACAGCCCGAACTGCGCGCCCTCGCGGCTCGGCTCGGGCAGGCCGAGATGCCGGAAAGCATGCGGCGTCAGCAGTCGGCCGCGCGGCGTGCGCTGGATGAAGCCCTGCTGGAGCAGGAAGGGCTCGATGATCTCCTCGATCGCGTCGCGTGGCTCCGAGAGCGAGGCCGCGATGGTCTCGATCCCGACCGGCCCGCCGCCGAAATTCAGCGCCACAGTGGTGAGGTAGCGCTTGTCCATGGTGTCGAGGCCGATGCCGTCCACGTCGAGCAGGGACAGCGCCTTGTCGGCCACGGCGCGCGTCACCACCGGGTCGCCGTCGACGATGGCGAAATCGCGCACCCGCCGCAGCAGGCGGCCGGCGATGCGCGGCGTGCCGCGCGAGCGCCTGGCGATCTCGTTGGCGCCGTCCTCCGACATCCCGACGCCGAGCACGCGGGCGCCGCGCGCCACGATGCCCTGCAACTCCTCGACCGTGTAGAACTGCAGCCGGATCGGGATGCCGAAGCGGTCGCGCAGCGGCGTCGTCAGCAGGCCCTGCCGCGTCGTCGCACCCACCAGCGTGAATTTCGGCAGGTCGATCTTGACCGAGCGGGCCGCCGGCCCCTCGCCGATGATCAGGTCGAGCTGGTAGTCCTCCATCGCCGGATAGAGGATTTCCTCGACCGCCGGATTGAGCCGGTGGATCTCGTCGATGAAGAGCACGTCGCGCTCCTCCAGATTGGTGAGCTGCGCCGCGAGGTCGCCCGCCTTGGCGATCACCGGACCCGAGGTCGAGCGGAAGTTGACGCCCAGTTCCCGCGCCACGATCTGCGCCAGCGTGGTCTTGCCCAAGCCCGGCGGCCCGACGAAGAGGACATGGTCGAGCGCGTCGCCGCGCGATTTCGCGGCGTTGATGAAGACCTGCAGGTTCGCCCGCGCCGCCGCCTGCCCGGTGAAATCGGCGAGCGAGAGCGGCCGCAACGAGGTCTCGCTGTCGTCGTCGCGGCGTTCGGCCGAGAGCAGTCCGGGGCGGGGATTCGGCATGGTCATCGCAGCCGGTCCTAGCCTGTGCTAGGCTGCAAGTCACGAAGGGAGACAGCGATGAGCTTCGTCCAGCGGCCGGGCTTCGAATACATGGACCTCGACGATTTCGAGGAATACCTCGCCGACAAGCCCGAGCACGAGAAATGGGAGCTGATCGGCGGTCGCGTCGTCAAGCTGATGGTCGGGGCGCAGATTCAGCACCACCGCATCGTGCGCAATCTGGCGTTCGAACTGGAAGCCAAATTGAGGGCGCGCGGCTCCGATTGCGATGTCTTCAGCGAAACTTTTTGGCTCAAGGAGCGCTTTCTGAGCCTCGCGGTATTTCCAGACATCATGGTCCAGTGCGGCTTGCCGGAAGACAGCGACGACACCGCGCTGAATGCGCCGGTCGTTCTCGTGGAAGTCATCTCGCCCGGCAGTCGCAACCGCGACTTCGGAGACAAGTGGGACCTGTACCGCCGCCTGCCGAGCTTGCACCATTATCTCATGATCGACCGGGACCGCCCGATCGTCGATGTTCTGGATCGGGCCGATTCATCATCCTGGACCGGACCTAGGCGCGTTGCCGGCATCGACAGCACTATTGCCCTGCCGGCGCTGGCGATCGAAATCCCGATCGCGGCGATCTATCGCCGTACCGCCGCCGCGAAGCGAGAAAGCTGAAGACGTTTG
>JAKFWE010000367.1 GCA_021732895.1 Allobosea sp.
GGGCGGGAGGCCCCGTCCTCCGAGGCGCCGCGAACTCAGGACCAGGCGACCGGCCGATCGCGCCAGCGATCGCCGAGCGGCATGAGCGCGACATCGGCGGCAGGCTCCTCGATCTCCTCGGTGATCACCTCGAAGCGCCTGAGGTCGTGCCGCCCGAAGGAATTCAGCATGGCGATGTCCGTCGCGTCGCGACCCCGCGCGATGACGATGCGGCCGATACGCGGAATGTTGTGCCGCGCGTCGAACGTATGCCAGCGCCCGCCGAGATACACCTCGAACCAGGCGTTGAAATCCATGGGCGCCGGATTTTCGGGCACCCCGATATCGCCGAGATAGCCGTTGCAATAACGCGCGGGAATGTTGAGGCAACGACACAGGGCGACGGCGAGATGGGCGAAATCGCGGCAGACGCCGACGCGTTCGTCGAAAGCCTCGGCGGCGGTGCGGGTGGCGCGGGCGAAGGCGTATCCGAACGTCAGGTGGTTGTGGACGAAATCGACGACGGCCTGAACGCGCTGATACCCGGGCGGAATATGTCCGAACAGGTTCCACGCACGGTCGGCGAGGGTGTCGGTTTCGCAGTAGCGGCTGCCCAGCAGGAAGACCAGCGCCTCGTCGGGCAGGCGCTCGGGCGCGACCTCCGACGCCTGACTGTCGATGGCGTCGACCTCGCCTGAATCGTGCACCACGCCTTCCGAATGGAGCAGAACGCCTCCGGCGGGAGCGACCAGCCGCCTGCAAATGTTGCCGAACTGGTCGAGATACTGGCTGATCGGGATCGCGAGCCCCGGATCGAGCAGCGAGATCGCCGTCATCTCGTCGGGTCGCGTCAGGTCGTGCCGACGCGACGGATGCACATCCAGCATCGTCATCACGGGCAATTCATGCTGGCAGGTCAGTTCGATGCGATAGCCATAACGGATCAGCATGGCGCTCTCCGGAGCGGTCGGACGCGAAGGCCGGTTCGGGCGACCCAGGCGTGGAAGGACAGGAATTCGCGACAACGACGTCTGGCCCGCGCATTGGTTCCAGACGATGACGCTCGTCCGTCAAAAAGAAGATGCGGGCTCTTTCGAGCCCGCATCTCGCCGCCACGACGATTCGGCTGGGGGGATAGCAATCGCCGCGACCTGCTTGTGCGGCGACGCCTCACATCATCCAGTAGGGCATCGTCCCGTAGTAATCGTGCACGCGCTTGCCGTAGGCCTTGTCGTCCCAATCCGGCTCCCCGGCGCTGTCATACATCGGCGCGGCCTCGAGTTTCTCCCTGGTCAGCGGCACGACATAGCCGCCACGGGCGCTGTCGTAGTCGAGCACGCTCCAGGGCACCGGATGGTAGCGCTCGCCCAGGCCGAGGAAGCCGCCGAACGACATGATCGCGTAGGCGACCTTTCCGGTCTGCTTGTCGAGCATCACGTCATAGATTTCTCCGAGATGGTCGCCGCCGACATTGTAGACGTCGGTTCCCGCGACACGGGCGCCGGCGATCAACGGATTTGGCGACCGAACCATGCTTTGCGCCGTCATCTGATTCTCCTGCGATCGATTGCTGAGGCTGCGCCGTTGACAGCATGCCGGGACAACGTGACCATCGACGAATTGTTCCTGGCCGTTTGATCATGATCGCCTGTTCAGGCGATCGTTTCGCCGCCGAGGTTGCGGGCGACGAAGTTGCGGCCTGGCGCGGTTCGATTCCCCGGAACGCCCGCTCCCGGGAACGCCCGCGCTCATGCGCCGCCCTTCCGCGCACCATGCGTCCGCCCCGCCGGCCGCCGCCGCGCGACGGCCCGACGGAACTTTTGCGATCTCGACCCGTTTGGAACCGCTGAAAGGGTCGGCGACCCGTCGGCGCGATGGCCTGATGTTCTCGATCCGGCGCATCCCGGGGTCGCCGGACCGAGAGTTCGAAGGAAAACGCCCATGCTCATCCGCTCACTCGTCACGACTGGCCTGCTGGCCGCGTCACTGTCGATCGCGGTCGCCCAGAGCGCGCCGGATCCGGCGCCGGCTGACCCGACCGCTCCGTCGCCCGGCATGTTCGTGCCGGCGACCGCGCTGGCGCTGCGATGGAACGCGTCGGATCTCGACGACGCGAACGTCTACAACGGCCAGAGCGAGAAGATCGGCGAGGTCGAGGAACTGCTGATCGACAATGACGGACGCGTATCCGCGGTAATCATCAGCGTCGGCGGCTTCCTCGGGCTGGGCGAAAAGGACGTCGCGATTTCGTTCAAGAGCTTTCGCATCGCCCGCGAACGCGGCGACGACGACATCCGGCTCGTGCTCGATGTCGCGAAAAGCGCTCTGCAGAGCGCTCCGGAATACTTTCCATCCGGAAAATAACCAGAATCAGGCGGTTCATCCGAACCGCGTCCGCGAATCGGCCGAGGCGCCGATGCACTGCCAACCGGCCGCTCCACTGGCCATATTCCGACCCCGGGAGATCGACAATGAAGAAACTTCTGATCATCGCAGCCGCCGCCGCGACCATCGGCGCCTGCACCCCTCGTGAGGAGCGCGCCGGCGCGGGCGCGCTGATCGGCGCCGGCACCGGCGCCGTCATCGGCGGTCTGGCGACCGGCCGGGCCGGCGGCGCGCTCGCGGGCGCGGCGATCGGCGGCGCCGGCGGCGCCATCATCGGCGGCGCGACCGGCGGCCGCACCTGCGTCGGCCGCGACGAATTCGGCCGCCGCTTCCGCTACGAGTGCTGAGCGCCGGCTGAACCCGGGAGCGGGCGGACGACGCCAGTCGTCCGCCCGCGATCCCCGATGTCAGACCGCGCCGTACGGGCCGAACCGCCCGACGAAACGATGGCGGCCGCCAGGGTAGGTCAGCGTGACCGCCGTCACCGGCGCGTCTTGATTCCAGGTCCTGCGTTCGACCTGGAGGCAGGGGTCGCCCGGCGCGATCGCCAGCAGGGCGGCTTGCGAGGCGCTCGCCGAAATCGCGCTCAGCGCGTGCTCGGCTTGCGACCACAGACAATTCCGGAGCAACCAGTCGCCCGGCGGCGTTTCGGAGAACCGCTCGGCCGAGGCCTGCGGGGCCATCTCGAGGAAGATCACCCGCTCCTCGAGAACGTGAGGCCGTCCGCTCGCGCGGTGAAGCGTGACGAGGTGAAGGACGTTGTCCGAGCGCTTCAGGGCGAAACGATCGGCGACATCGGCCGTGGGCCTGCCGTCGCGGCGGGACAGGACCGCGAAGTCATAAGGCGCCCCGAGCCGCCGGACCTCCTCGGGAATCGACAGGATGTCGAGCATGGCATGGCTGGCTGGGGGGCTCGCGACAATCGTGCCGGAGCGGCGCCGCCGCGTGATCAGACCCTCGCCGGCCAACTGGGCCAGAGCTCGATGCACCGTCATGCGCGACGCGCCGAGGCTCGCCATCAGCGCGTGTTCGGGGGGCACCTGCGTCCCCGGCGCCCAGACTCCGTCGATCACGAGAGCGCGGATGGCGCGGCGAATCTGGTCGTAGAGCGGCCCCGAACCGTCCAGTTTGACAGCCTCGAGCCGCGCTCCGGATTCGTCCGACATGGCTCTCAGTCCAGCAGCCGGCGCATCGTCGCGCCGAAACGGCGCCGGATCGCATCGCGGGACCGGTGGCGGCCATCGCGAACCAGCGTCTCGCCGCCGACCATGACCTGATGGACCGGCAGGGCGCCGGCGGCGAAAACCGCGCTGTCGAGCGCCGCCTGTCCGCCCTTGCCGGCCAGCGCCGGGCAGTCGCCGTCGAGCGTCACCAGATCGGCGCGGCGACCGGGCGCGATGGCCCCGATCGCGCGCCCGCAGGCCTGCGCGCCACCGGCGCATGCGTCGCGCCAGAGGCTAACGCCGGTCGAGCCGGCAGGATCGGCCATCAGGGCCCGACCGCGATCGCGCAGGCGTTGCGAATATTCGAGCTGGCGCAATTCCGCGCCGGCGTCGATCTGAATGTTGGAGTCGCTGCCCACGCCGTAGCGCCCGCTCGACGCGCGGTAGCGCACGCCGTCGAAGATGCCGTCTCCCAGGCTCGCCTCGGTGATCGGACACAGCCCCGCCACCGCCCCGCTCGCCGCCATGGCGTCACGCTCGGCGTCGGTCAGATGCGTCGCGTGGATCAGGCACCAGCGCGGTCCGAGCGCGACATGGTCCATCAGCAATTCGACGGGCCGGCGACCGGCGACCGCCAGGCTGTCCTCGACCTCGCGCATCTGCTCGGCGACGTGGATGTGGATCGGCGCCTCGGGCGCCAACCCGGCGAGCCAGCCGAGATCGTCCGGGGCGACCGCGCGCAGGGAGTGCGGCGCGACGCCGATCCGGGCGTCGGGAAGATCGCCCAGGGCGGCCGCGCTGGCGTCGACGAGGCGCAGGAAGGCGTCGCGGTCGTTGACGAAGCGGCGCTGGCCGTGAACCGGCGGGGCCGAGCCGAAATTGCCGAAACGATAGAGCACCGGCAGCAGGGTGAGGCCGATGCCGGTTTCCCGCGCTGCGGCGGCGACCGCGGCGGACATGGCGGCGATGTCGGCGTAGGGTCGGCCGTCCCTGTCATGATGCAGGTAATGGAACTCGGCCAGCGCCGTGAAGCCGCCTTCGAGCATCTCGACCATGGCCTGCGCCGCGATCGCACGCACGTCGTCGGGGTCGAGCCGGTCGAGGAAGCGATACATCACCTCGCGCCAGGTCCAGAACGAATCCGCGCTCGCGCCGCGCCGTTCCGACAGGCCGGCCATCCCGCGCTGGAACAGGTGGCTGTGCAGGTTCGGCATGCCGGGCAAGGTCAGGCCCGGCATGCGCTCGACGTCCGCAGCCGATGCGGCGCCCTTATCGACATGCGTGATCACGCCCCCGTCGATGGTCAGGCGGACGTCAGCGACGCAGCCCTCCGGCAGCAGGGCCTGCGCGAGATGCAGTCTGGTGGTCACCGCGTCGCTCCCCTCGACAGCCCCGGACGGGCTTGCCAATTGCATATGCAATTAGCTAGCATAGCCCCGGTCGAGAGAATGTCGAGAGGGAACGCAGGTGGCCAGGCGGCACGAGGGAGCCATGATCTGCGACAGGGCGTGGACGAACGCCAGACTTGCGACGATGGCGCCCGGCGTCGCCGCTCCCTATGGCGCGATCGAGGACGGCGTCATCGCCATGCGCGACGGCAGGATCGCCTGGATCGGCGCGCGCGGCGAGGCGCCCGACCTTGACGCCGCCGAGACGATCGATTGCGCCGGGCGCTGGATCACGCCCGGCCTGATCGACTGCCACACTCATCTCGTCCATGGCGGCGATCGCGCGCATGAGTTCGAGCTGCGCCTGCAGGGCGCGAGCTATGAGGAGATCGCCCGCGCCGGCGGCGGCATCCTCTCGACCGTCACCGCGACACGGGCCGCCAGCGAGGCCGACCTCTTCGCCAGCGCCGACCGGCGACTGGCGGCGCTGATGGCGGAGGGCGTCACCACCGTCGAGATCAAGTCCGGCTACGGGCTGGAGACGGCGGCCGAGGCGAAGTGCCTGCGTGTGGCGCGCCGGCTCGGGCGCGAACGGCCCGTGGGCGTGCGCACGACTTTTCTCGGCGCGCATGCGATCCCGCCGGAGTTCAAGGGTCGCTCGGGCGACTATGTCGATCTCGTCGCCGGCCCGATGCTGGATGCTGTCGCGGCCCAAAACCTCGCCGACGCCGTCGATGTGTTCTGCGAGGGCATCGCCTTCTCGCCGGAGGAAACCGCGCGCGTCTTCGCGGCCGCCAAGGCCAGAGGGCTGGCCGTCAAAATCCACGCCGAGCAACTGTCCAATCTCGGCGGGGCGAAACTGGCCGCCGAGATGGAGGCCTTGTCGGCCGACCACCTCGAATATCTCGACGAGGCCGGCGTGGTCGCGATGGCGAAAGCCGGAACTGTCGCGGTCATCCTGCCCGGAGCCTTCTATTTCCTGCGCGAGACGCAGAAGCCGCCGATCGAGCTGCTGCGCAAGCATGGCGTGCCGATCGCGCTCGCGACCGACGCCAATCCCGGCTCCTCGCCGCTGACCTCGCCGCTGCTGGTCCTGAACATGGGCTGCACGCTGTTTCGCCTGACGCCGGAGGAGGCGCTGGCCGGGCTGACGCGCCACGCCGAGCAGGCGCTCGGCATGGCGGACCAGATCGGCACGCTGGAGGCCGGCAAGGCCTGCGACCTCGCCATCTGGGACATCGAGCGCCCCGCCGAACTCGCCTACCGCATCGGCTTCAATCCGCTTCACGCCCGCATCTGGAACGGCCAATGACCTCCCCTCTCCCGCTCTCGCCCGGCCAGGCCTCATTGACCGACTGGCGCGCCGTGATCGACGGCGCGTCCTTCACGCTCGACGCGTCGAGCGCCGCCGCGATCGGCGCGGCGCAGGCGATCGTCGACGACATCGTCGCGGCCGGCACGGTGACCTATGGCGTCAACACCGGCTTCGGCAAGCTGGCGAGCGTGCGCATCGCCGACGCCGACCTCGCCACGCTCCAGCGCAATCTCATCCTCTCCCATGCGGTCGGCACAGGCCCTGCCCTGCCGGACGGCGTGGTCCGCCTGATCCTCGCGATGAAGGCCGCGAGCCTCGCGCGGGGCGCATCGGGCGTGCGGCCCGTCGTGGTCGCGGCGCTGACCGGGGCGCTCGCGGCCGAGGCCCTCCCGGTGATCCCGGCCAAGGGCTCGGTCGGCGCATCCGGAGACCTGGCCCCACTTGCCCATATGACGGCGGCGCTGATGGGCTTCGGCGAGATCAGGCTCGCAGGCGTGGTCATGCCGGCGGCTGAGGCGCTGGCCAGGATCGGGCAGGCGCCGCTGGCGCTGCGCGCCAAGGAGGGGCTGGCGCTGATCAACGGCACGCAGGTTTCGACCGCGCTCGCCATCGCCGCGCTCTGCGACATCGGCCGCGTCTTCGACGCCGCGCTGGTCGCGGGCGCGCTGACCGTCGATGCGCTGAAAGGCTCGGACACGCCTTTCGACCCGCGCATCCAGGCGCTGCGCGGCCAGCCCGGCCAGATCGCCGTCGCAAGGACATTGCTCGCGCTGATCGCCGGCAGCGACATCCGCGAAAGCCACCGCTTCGGCGACAGCAAGGTGCAGGACCCCTACTCGCTGCGCTGCCAGCCGCAGGTGATGGGCGCGGTCGGCGACCTGCTCGCCAACGCCGCGACGACGC
>JAKFWE010000078.1 GCA_021732895.1 Allobosea sp.
GCCGCCGGCGCGAGGGATGCCAGCTCGGCCGCTCCCAGCGCGTATGGATCGAGAGCAGCCCGGAGACGCCCTCGATCATCACGTCGCGCACCTGCCCCTGCGTCTCGCCGACCAGCGCGATGCGCTCGGCAGGCGTCTCCGCAAATCCCGGCAAGCCAAGCGCCATGCCCTTGGTCCATTCAGCGCCCGTGCGTGTCTTGCCCGCGCCGCGACCGCCCAGAACGAGCCAGGTCGACCACTCCGCCGCTTCAGGCGGCGACTGGTCGGGCCTGGCCCAGATCACCCATTCGGCGATGATGACCTCGTGGTGATCAGGCGTCGCCCTCGGCAGCAGTTGCCTGAGAAGCGGAATCCGCCTGTTCGGCGGCAAGGACTTCAAGACGTCGCGCAAGCTCCTTGCGAAGCTCTGCAACGTGGCGCAGTCCGGCGGCAGGCGAGAGTTCATCGGTCGGTTTGCCCTCCTGGCTCGCGGCCGCCCCGTCCAGCGCGACGAGTTCGCGCACCGTGCGCGCCAGCACCGCCAGCGCCTTGGCGTCGGATTCGGCGGCGGCCGCGCCCTTCGGCAATTCCTCGAGCCGCGCCTCATGGGCTTCCAGTTGCCGCTTCGCCGCGCGCCACAGCCGCGTCACCACGGCCTTGCGGCCGACGGGCAGGCGCCTGCCCTTCGCGGCCGGCAAAGCCGGCGCGTCATCGTCGTCATCGGTCATGGGAAAACCTCGATGGGCGAGAGCGCCAGATGAGCCGGACATTCAAAAGCCGCCGGCGGAAGAGCGCGGCGGCCTGGGCTGTCTGGTCACACTTCGTGAGCGTTCCTGATGTCTACCGGATCAGCGTCACGATGTCAAGGACTAATTTCCTATTCGTCGTTTTTTGTCGCAAAGCGAGTTATTCGCGGAGGACCGGTCCAAATCCAACGATCGACGAGGATCATGTCGATGACATCAGCATCGAGCCAGCCATCACCGCATCAGGCAATGTGAACGGCATATCGTCAGGAGCAATCCAACCCGAGCCGTAAGGGTAGCGGTCACCTTCAAACTCGCAGCCATGCTGCTCTAGGAACGCGAAAACGTCGGCCTCGCGATAGAACGGCGTCAGGCTCGCAGAGCGATGCGTTTATCAACCTGCCGCTTTGCGGCCCGTCTCGCCTGCATCGCTCGCAGCATAGCAACTGCATCTGGCACACTGCTCTCGGCAATCGCCCGATCGACGTGAGCAACATAGAGCCCCGGCACGTCTGGCGACGTGAAGACGTGCTGCGTGCCGACAACACGATGCTGGATGCGGATATCCATCAGACCTGCCCGCTTCCTGCTGATCAGACATTATGCGCGCAACGGCAAGAACACGCAAATATGCTGGCACTCACCGCAATATGGGCACTTAACATGCTCCGACAAGACAATATCGCCGTCTATCGTCAAACCTCCTCCTTCTCCACCCACTTGATCACCGCCGCCGGCACATAGGCCTCCATCCGGTCCAGAAGCTGCGCCGGGTCGGTGTCGGTCATCGCCATGGCGCGGTGCATCGGCTTCAGGAAGCCGGCCTCGACCGTCCGGTCGAGGAACAGCGCGAGCGGATCGTAGAAGCCCGCCACGTTCAGCAGCCCGAGCGGCTTGGCGTGGATGCCGAGCTGGCCCCAGGTCCAGATCTCGAACAGTTCCTCGAAGGTGCCGATGCCGCCGGGCATGGCGATGAAGCCGTCCGAGAGCTCGGCCATGCGCGCCTTGCGGATGTGCATGGTGTCGACGATCTCGAGCCGCGTCAGGTGGTGATGGCCGACCTCCTTCTCCCGCAGCGCGCGCGGGATCACGCCATGGACCTCGCCGCCGGCCTCGAGCGCGGCATTGGCGACGACGCCCATCAGCCCGACCGCGCCGCCGCCATAGACCAGGACCAGCCCGCGCCTGGCGATCTCGCGCCCCATCGCGCGCGCGCCGTCGGCATAGACGGGATCGTTGCCGGGATTGGAGCCGCAGAAGACGCAGACGGATTTCATGAGCCGAGCGCCTGCAGGATTCGCGCCCAGGAGCGCTGGCCCTTGTGGAAGGAGGTGAGGTCGTATTTCTCGTTGGGCGAGTGCACCCGGTCGTCGTCGAGCCCGAAACCGACGAAGAGCGTGTCGAGCCCGAGCGTCTTCCTGAAATCGTGGCCGACCGGGATCGAGCCGCCGCCGCCGACCGAGACGACGCGCCCGCCCCATTCCTCGGCCAGCGCCTTGCGCGCCTTCTGCAAGACCGGCGAATCGACCGGCACGGACAGCGCCGGCGAGCCGGCATGGTCGATGAACGCCGCGGTGACGTCCTCCGGCAGGCGCGCGCGCACGAAATCCTTGAACGCCGCGGCGATTTTCGCCGGGTCCTGATCGCCCACCAGCCTGAACGAGACCTTGGCCGAGGCCTGCGAGGCGATCACCGTCTTGCTGCCCTCGCCGGCATAGCCGCCCCAGATGCCGTTGACGTCGCAGGTCGGACGCGACTGCACCTGCTCGATCAGCATCCGCCCCTTCTCGCCGACCGAGTTCTTCAGCCCGATCTGGCCGAGGAATTCACTTTCCGTCAGGTTCAGGTCGGCCCATTCGGCCTTCTGCGAGTTCGTCGGCTCATGCACGCCCTCGTAGAAGCCGGGCAGCGTGATCCGGCCGGTCTCGTCGTGCAGGTCCGCCACGATCTTCGCGAGAACATGGATCGGGTTGCAGGCCGCCCCGCCGAAAATGCCGGAATGCAGGTCGCGATCGGCGGCGGTGAGCGTGACCTCCTGATAGACCAGCCCGCGCAGCGTGGTCGTGATCAGCGGCGTCTCGCGGTCCCACATGCCGGTGTCGCAGACCAGCGCATAATCCGCCTTGAGCTCGTCGGCATGTTTCTCGATGAAGACCGGCAGGTTGACCGAACCGGATTCCTCCTCGCCCTCGACCAGGATGGTCAGGCTGATCGGCAGGTCGCCCGTTTCGGCCAGCGTCGCGCGCAGCGCCTCGACGAAGGTCATGAGCTGGCCCTTGTCGTCGCAGGCGCCGCGCGCCGCGATCACCTTGCGGCCGGGCTCGATCTCGCGAACCACCGGCTTGAACGGGTCCGACTCCCAGAGGCTGAGCGGATCCACCGGCTGGACGTCGTAATGGCCGTAGAAGAGCGCGTGCGGCGCGCCTGCTTTGCGGCGATGGGCGAGCACGACCGGGTGGCCGCCGGTCTCGCGCAGTTCGGCCTCGAAGCCGAGCGCGACCAGATCGGCCTTCAGCCATTCGGCCGCGCGCCGGCTGTCGGCGGCGAAGGCCGAGTCGGTCGAGATCGAGGGGATCTCGAGCCAAGTCGTCAGACGCGCCAGCGAGGCGTCGAGATCGGCGTCGAGGCGGGCGAGAATGGCGGGCAAATGGGTCATCGGGCTCATGTTTCCGGTTCCCCGGCTCCGGGGGCGATTCAGGTCTCGTCATCATGGCGAGGCGCGGCCGCGGCGTCAGCCCGCCGCGGCGCATGGCGCGGCTGCTTCAACGCCGCCCGCCCATCATGGAGCCGAGCACGCCGCGCAGGATCGCGGTGCCGACCTGCCGGCCGATCGAGGTCGCGGCCGAGCGCGCCGCCGAGGTGATGATCTTCTCGGCCATGCTCTGCGGCACGGCGCCGCCCCGGCTGCCCGGCCCGGTCTTGGGGCGCGGCGCATTGGAATTGCCGCCGAGCCAGCCGCCGATCGTATCCATGATGCCGCCGCCTCCGGCGCTGCCGGCTTCAACCGGCGCGTCCTCGGCGGTCGCCATGTTCTTGCGCTTCGCCAGTTCCTCGTAGGCCGATTCACGATCGATCATCGTGTCGTATTTGCCCTTGAAGCCAGAGCTCGCCAGCGCCTGCGCCCTGACCGCGTCCGAGATCGGGCCGACCTGCGCCATGGCCGGCGCGATCAGCGTGCGCTCGACCATGGTCGGCGAGCCCTTGCCTTCGAGCGTCGAGATCAGCGCCTCGCCGACGGCGAGCTGCATGATCGCCTCTTCGGTCTTGAATTTCGGGTTCTGGCGGAAGGTTTCGGCCGCTGCGCGCACCGCCTTCTGATCGCGCGGGGTGAAGGCGCGCAGCGCGTGCTGAACGCGGTTGCCGAGCTGCGCCAGCACGGTCTCGGGAATGTCGAGCGGGTTCTGCGTGACGAAATAGACGCCGACGCCCTTGGAGCGGATCAGCCGCACCACCTGCTCGACCGCCGTCAGCAGCACCTTGGGCGCGCCGTTGAACAGAAGATGCGCCTCGTCGAAGAAGAAGACGAGCCTGGGCTTGTCCAGATCGCCGACCTCGGGCAGCTGCTCGAACAGCTCCGAGAGCAGCCAGAGCAGGAAGGTGGCGTAGAGACGCGGGTTCTGCATCAGCTTGTCGGCGGCCATGATGTTGACGATGCCGCGCCCGTCGCGGTCGGTGCGCATCAGGTCGCTGATCTCGAGGCCCGGCTCGCCGAAGAACTTGTCGCCCTTCTGGTTCTCCAGCACCAGCAGCGAGCGCTGGATCGTGCCGACCGACTGGGCCGAGACGTTGCCGTATTTCGTCGTCAGCTCCTTGGCGTTCTCGGCGATGAAGGCAAGGATCGCGCGCAGATCCTTGAGGTCCAGCAGCAGCAGCTTCTGCTCGTCGGCGATGCGGAAGGCGATGTTGAGCACGCCCTCCTGCGTGTCGTTGAGATCGAGCAGGCGCGCCAGCAGCAGCGGTCCCATTTCGGAGATGGTGGCGCGCACCGGGTGCCCCTGCTCGCCGAACACATCCCAGAACACGGTGGTGAACTGGTCGGGCTCGTAGGGGATGCCGAGCTCCTTGGCCCGCTTGACGAAGGGCGGCTTGGAATCGCCCGGCGCCGCGATGCCCGAGAGATCGCCCTTGATGTCGGCGGCGAAGACCGGCACGCCGCTGCGGGCGAAGCCCTCGGCCAGAACCTGCAGGGTCACCGTCTTGCCTGTGCCGGTCGCGCCGGTCACCAGCCCGTGCCGGTTGGCGAGCTTGAGCAGGAGGTTCTCCTCCTTCCAGCTCTTGCCGATCAGGATCGCGCCGTCGCCGCTCTCCGTCTTCGCGCTCGTCTCGGCCTTGGCCATGATGTCCGCCTGTTGTGTTATCGGATGGTCAGGGCAAGGGTGTAGCCAAACCCGCCTCACGGCGGAAGCCCGCCGCGGCTTGATTAGACCGTTGATATGTGAACTATCGCGCCGACGCCTCACCGAGAAGGACATGACCGATGGACGAACTGATCTCCCGCATCATCGCGGTTTCGGGCCTGAACGAAGAGCTCGCCCGCAAGGCGATCGGCATCATCCTCGCCTTCCTGCAGAAGGAGGGGCCTCCGGCCGAGATCGGCCAGTTGATGGCGGCGCTGCCCGGCGGGCAGGAACTCGCCGATGCCGAGGGCGGCGCCAAGGGCGGGCTGATGGGCATGGTCGGCGGCATGATGGGCGGTGGCGGCGGCGTGATGGCGCTCGGCGGCCAGTTGATGGGCGCAGGCCTCTCGATGGGCCAGATCCAGTCGGTTTCCAAGGAAATGTTCGCAGTCGGCCGCGAGAAGGCCGGCGAGGACACGATGGGCGCGATCGTCGGCGCGATTCCGGGGTTGGGCCAGTTCGTCTGAGGCCTCCTGAACGTCCAGACCGGCTCGCCCGAGCGCCGCCCGTCCGGGCGGCGTTTCCGGTTCGGATCGCGCATCGTCGCACCAGCCTTGCGACGATCGAGGAATGGCGGTGCGTCGAAGCGCATGGCAAAGGACGTCTCGCGCCTGCACAATGGCGGCGAAGAGGAGCCCGGCGCGCATGACATCGGCCGCATCGTCAGACCTGCCCTTCATGGACGCCTTTCCCACGCCGGAGGCGACGCAGTGGCGGGCGGCGGTCGACAGGGTTCTCAAGGGCGGCGATTTCGAGAAGCGGCTGGTCGCGCACAGCGCTGACGGCGTCCGCATCGAGCCGCTCTATCGCGCCGCCGGCGAGACGCCGAGGCCGCGGCGTGGCAAGGCCGGACGCTGGAGCGTGTGCGCCCGCGTCGATCACCCCGAGCCTGACATGGCGCAGGCGCTGGCGCTCGCCGATCTCGAAGGCGGGGCCGACGCGCTGACGCTGAGTTTTTCGGGCGCGCGGGCGGCGAGAGGGTTCGGGCTCGCGGCCGACGACGTCGCGAGGCTCGACGCCGCGCTCGACGGCGTCATGCTCGACCTGATCTCGTTGCGGGTCGATCCGGCGCCGGAGGGCGAAGCGAGGGCGATGCTGCTTTCGGGGCTGGTCGAGGCGCGCGGTCTGGCGCCGTCAGCGACCGCGATCGCGTTCGGGCTCGACCCGGTCGGCGTGATGGCCTGTGGCGGAGCGGACCCGGCCGCGTGGCCATCGACCGCGCGCGGCACGGTCGCGACCGTCAAGGCGCTGAAGGCGCGCGGCTTCGCCGGTCCGTTCCTGACGGCCGACGCCCGCCCCTGGCACGAGGCCGGCGCCAGCGAGGCGCAGGAACTCGGCGCGGTTTTCTCTGTCGCGATCGCCTATCTGCGCCTGCTCGAGGCCGGCGGCCTGCCGCTGGACGAAGCTCGCGACGCGATTTCCTTCGTCTTCGTCGCCGATACGGACGCCTTCCTGACCATCGCCAAGCTGCGCGCCGCGCGCCTGATCTGGGAGCGTGTGCAGGGCGCCTGCGGCCTCGAGCCCAAGCCGATGATCCTGCATGCGGAGACCGCCTGGCGCGCGCTGACCCGGCGCGACCCATGGGTCAACATGCTGCGCGGCACGGTCGCGACCTTCGCGGCGGGGACCGGCGGCGCCGACAGCCTCACGGTGCTGCCCTTCACCGCCGCGCTCGGCCTGCCTGACGGTTTCGCCCGTCGCGTCGCGCGCAACACACAACTCGTGCTGCTGGAGGAGGCCCATCTCTGGCGCGTCGCCGACCCGGCCGCCGGATCGGGCGCATTCGAGGCGCTGACGCTGGCGCTCTGCGAGCAGGGCTGGAGCAAGCTGCAGGATCTGGAGCGCGAGGCGGGAGCGGATCAGCCCGGCATCGTCGCGGCGCTGGCCAACGGCCATGTCGCGGCCGGCCTCGCCCGCCAGCGCGAGGCCCGCGCCAGAGCCGTGGCCACCCGGCGCGAGCCGCTGACGGGCACGAGCGAG
>JAKFWE010000168.1 GCA_021732895.1 Allobosea sp.
CCGGTGGCGCGATGAGCATGGCGCACGCCCGCAAGATCAGGGTCGCTGGCGTCGGCGCCGGCTATTTCAGCCGTTTCCATTACCGCGCCTGGAGCCGGATTCCGGAGGTCGCGCTGGTCGGAATCTGCAACCGCACGCTCGGGCCGGCGCAGGCCTTCGCCGCCGAATTCGCGATCCCGGCGGCTTTCGACGAACTGCCGCGCATGCTCGACGAGACCGCGCCCGAACTGCTCGACATCATCACACCGCCGGAGACGCATCTTGCCGCGATCGACGCGGCGGCGGCGCGCGGGATCGACGTGGTCTGCCAGAAGCCGTTCTGCCGGACGCTGGCGGAGGCGCGGCAGGCGGTCGCCCTCGCCGGGGCGGCGGGAATCAGCGTGACGATCCACGAGAATTTCCGCTTCCAGCCGTGGCATCGGGAGATAAGGCGCTGCCTCGACGAGGGGCTGCTCGGACAGGTCTACCAGGCGACGTTCCGGCTGCGGCCGGGCGACGGCCGGGGCGCGCGCGCCTATCTCGACCGTCAGCCCTATTTCCAGATCATGCCGCGACTGCTCGTGCATGAGACCGCGATCCACCTGATCGATACGTTCCGCTACCTCTTCGGCGAGGCGTCGAGCGTCTTCGCGGCCCTGCGCAAGCTCAACCCCGTCATCGCCGGCGAGGATTCCGGGCTGATCGTTCTGGACATGGCGAGCGGAGTGCGCTGCCTGTTCGACGGCAACCGGTTGAGCGACCACAAGGCGAACAACCGGCGGCTCACCATGGGAGAGATGCTGATCGAGGGCGAGAACGGCGTGCTCACGCTCGACGGCGACGGCGGGCTGGCGTTCCGGCCCCACGGCGACAACGTCGCACGGCGTATCGACTACGACTGGGCCGACACGGATTTCGGCGGCGACTGTGTCTACCGCCTCCAGCGCCACGTCATCGACAATCGGCTCGGCCGGGGTGCTATGGAGAACGCGGCGGGCGCTTATCTCGTCAACATCGCCATCGAGGAAGCCGTTTATGCCTCCGACGCCGAAGGACGGCGCATCGCCACATGAAGGCGATCGGGTTTCGAGCGCCGAGCGCGCCTATCGCGCGCTCAAGGACCTCATCCTGACGAATCAGTTGTCGGCCGGCGACCAGATTCTCGAGCAGGAGGCGGCGCTTCGGCTCGGCATGAGCCGCACGCCGGTGCGCGAGGCGATGGTGCGGCTGGAAAAGGACGGCGTCGTCGAGATCAGGCCACGGCACGGCATGCGCGTGCTGCCGGTCTCCGCCGACGACATGCGCGAGATCTACGAGGTCCTGACCTCGCTGGAAGCCACCGCCGCCGAGCTCGCGGCGCGGCGCGGCGTCACCGGAGCGGAGCTGCAAGAGCTGGAGCGGGCCGTCGCCGAGATGGAGGCCGCGCTCGCGGCCGACGATCTCGACGCCTGGGCGCGCGCGGATCAGTGCTTCCACGCGCTTCTGGTCGGCCTGAGCCGGAACCAGAGGCTGCAGCAGATGGTCACGCAACTGGGCGATCAGGCGCATCGGGCGCGGATGCTGACGCTGCGGCTGCGGCCGCGGCCCACCGGCTCCAATTGCGACCACGCCAGGCTGGTCGCCGCGATCGCCGCGCGCGATCCGCTGGCGGCGAGGACCATTCACCACGATCATCGCGCCAGGGCCGGCGAGGTTCTGGTCGAGCTTCTCGAGATGCTAGACTTCAGGCAGTTGTGACAGGCTGCGGCGCCGCGCTGTCGCGCGCCGCCGGGCGATGGAATGCGACCGTCGAACGCCTGACGACCAGCTCGACCGGCAGCCGCGTGTCCGGCTCCACCGCGTCGCGCCGGATCAGCGCCATGAGCTTCGTCGCCGCCGACTGGCCGATCCTGACGGTAGGCACATGCACCGTGGTCAGCGACGGCGAGATGTGCGCCGACATCTCCAGCCCGTCGATGCCGACGACCGAAAGGTGTCTCGGCACGTCCATGCCGCGCGCATGGCCCTCCTCGATGCAGCCGATCGCGATCAGATCGACGCCGCCGATCAGCGCGGTCGGCCTGTCGTCGAGCTCGAGCAGGGTGGCGCATCCGGCGCGTCCGCCGGCCAGACTCAGCGCCTGCTCGGTGACCAGATGGTCCGGCAAGCTCAGCCCGGCCTCGGTCAGCGCGGCTCGCGCGCCGGCCAGCCGGGCCCGCTGCCGGTCGTTGAACGGCAGATGGCCGGTGATCATGCCGATGCGGCGATGGCCGAGATCGATGAGATGCTGCGCCGCGAGCCGCCCTGCGAGCGCATTGTCGATGGTGACCGACGAGAAGCGGCCGTCGCCGCACCAGGTGAGAACGATCGGGATCCCGGCGCCCCTGAGCAGATCGGCGGTCTCCTGCGCGCGCTCCGCTCCGACGAGCATCAGGCCGTCGACGCCACGCCCGAGCAGGGCCCGCACGGCCTGCGTTTCGGCGGCCGGGATCGATTCGTGCGAGGCCACCAGCAGCAGATAGCCCGCCTGCGCGAGAGTCGCCTGCATCGCCTGCAACGCGCGCGCGAAGATGGCGCTGTCCAGCGTCGGCACGATCGCGCCGATCGTCATCGAGCGCCCGGAGGCCAGCGCCCGCGCCGCCCCGTCCGGCAGGTAGCCCAGCCGTTGCGCGCTGGCCCGCACCCGCGCCAGTGTCTCGGCGGCGAGCAGCTCCGGCTGGGCGATGGCGCGCGACACGGTCGCGGGCGAAACGCCGGCGTCACGTGCGACGTCGCTCAGCTTGGCGCGGGGACGCTGCTGCATGGCTGCCTCTGAAATTTCTTTCATCGACCCTGAATGCATTTCGCGACGGCCGCAACCGAAAACGCGACAAAACAGCTGAAACGGCGGTTTGACATCTCGCATTTGTTCTGCAAACCTATATGAAAGCGCTTTCATAAGATTGCGCGCCGGGGAGCGTCATGATCGGAAGGCGGGGATGGGTCAGTCTGGGCTCGGTGGCGGCGTTTCTGCTGCTCTGGTTCGTGCTGACCAGCGCCACCGGCGCGATTTCGCCCGGGCGCTTCCCGTCGCCGGCTGATTTCTGGGTGTCGCTGAAGCAGATTGCGACGCGCGGCTATGCCGGCGCTCCGCTGCTCAGCCATGCGCTCCAGAGTCTGAAGCTGGTGATCATGGGCTTCGCCATCGCGGTCGCCACCGGCGTGCCGCTGGGCCTGCTGATGGGCTGGAACCGGCGCGCCGAGGCCGCGATCAATCCGATTTTCCTGATCATCCGGCCGATCCCGCCGCTGGCCTGGATTCCGCTGGCGATCCTCTGGCTCGGTCTGGGCGACGCCGCCAAGATCATGGTGATCTGGTTCGCCGCCTTCGTGCCCTCGGTGATCAACAGCTATGCCGGCGTCCGCGCGATCGACAGGCCGATCATCGAGGCGGCCCGGATGCTCGGCACCCCGCGCTGGCGGCTGGTCAGCGAGGTCATCGCGCCGGCGGCCTCGCCGATGATCTTCACCGGCCTGCGGCTGTCGCTGCAGGCGTCGTGGACGACGCTGGTCGCGGCCGAACTGGTCGGTGCGCTCGCCGGCATCGGCTTCGTGCTGAACGTGGCGCAGCAGGACATCTATCCCGGCATGATCCTGGTCGGGATGGCCGCCGTCGGCGTGCTCGGCTGGGCGACGACCTGGCTGCTGGGCCGGGCCGAGCGCCGCGCGCTCGCCTGGAACGTGGCGGGGAGGGACTGAGGCGATGCGCGACCTGGCCCTCCCGCTCAACGAAAGACTGCTGCTCGGCGCGCTCGGGCTTGCCGGCTTCATCGGCCTGTGGACGCTGCTCTCGGCTGCCGGCTTCGTGCCGCGCCAGTTCCTGCCGACGCCGCTCGACGTGCTGTCGCGCATCCTGAGCCTGCTGCAATCGCCCTTCGCGGGGGCGACCCTTCAGCAGCATCTCGCCTCCAGCTTCCAGCGCTACGCCTATGGCGTGCTGCTGGCGGCGGCGATCGGCGTGCCGCTCGGCCTGATGATGGGCTGGTTCCGGCTGCTCGACGACATCGTCACGCCGCTGTTCGACGCACTGCGCTTCATCGCGCCGATCGCCTGGGTGCCCTTCGCGGCGCTCTGGTTCGGCACCGGCGTCGGCGGGCCGATCCTGATCATCTTCGCCGGGGCGTTTCCGCCCTGCCTGATCAACGCCTATCGCGGCGCGCGCTTCGTCGAGCCGAGGCTGATCGAGGCGGCGCGGATGCTCGGCACCGGCAACCTCCGCATGATCCTCGAAATCCTGCTGCCGGCGGCGACGCCCTCGATCGTGGCGGGCCTGCGTGTCTCGGCCGGTCTCGGCTGGCAGTCGCTGGTCGGCGCCGAGTTGATCGTGGCGGCAGCCGGCGTCGGCTTCATGATGGTGCAGGCGCAGGCCAACGTCGCGACGCCGACCGTGATGGCCGGCATGGCCGCGATCGGCGTCGTCGGCATGCTGATCGACATCGCGCTGCGGCAGGGCGAGGCCTGGCTGCGCCGCCGCCGCGGCCTCGACGCATAAGGAGCGCCACGCAATGGGTTCGATCCGTTTCGACAAGGTCGACAAGGTCTTCGGGCCGGTCAGCGGCGGCGTGAAGGCGCTCGACGACATCAATCTCGAGATCGGCGAGAAGGAGTTCGTCGCCATCGTCGGCCCGTCCGGCTGCGGCAAGACCACCTGCCTGCGCATGGTCGCGGGCTTCGAGCCGCCCAGTTCCGGCACGGTCAGCGTGAACGGCAAGGCCGTGACCGCGCCGGGGCCGGACCGGGCCGTGGTCTTCCAGCAATTCGCGCTGTTTCCGTGGAAGACCGTTCGCGAGAACATCGATCTCGGCCTGCGCAACAAGAACCTGCCGTCGGGCGAGCGCGGCGGGCTCGTCGCGGGCGCGCTCAAGCTGATGAATCTCGAAAGCCATGCGGACGCCTTTCCGCATCAGCTCTCCGGCGGCATGCAGCAGCGCGTCGCCATCGCGCGCGCCTATGTGCTCGATCCCGACGTGCTGCTGATGGACGAGCCCTTCGGCGCGCTCGACGCCCAGACACGCGTCGTCATGCAGGAGGAACTGGTGCGCCTGGCGCGGGTCAATCCGCGCACCGTCCTGTTCATCACCCATGCGGTCGAGGAGGCGGTCTACCTCGCCGACCGGGTCGCGATCATGACCAGGCGTCCGGGCCGCATCAAGGAGGTGCTCGACGTCCGCTCGGTCCGGCAGGCCGAGAACTGGGACCGATTCGAGAAGATCGAGGACGTGATGGATCTGGAATCCTTCGTCCATCTGCGGACGCATATCTGGAAGTCGCTGCGCGAGGAGAAGGGCGCTCATGGCGTCTGATCTCGCCCGGAAGCCGCGCCTGACGCGCGATCTGACCGAGCCGGAGCCGATCCCGGAGGCGGGCGTCGCGCGCGCGCTGGAGCTGATGCGCTCCGGGCGGCTGTTCCGCTATGGCGAGATGGGCGCCGACCAGAACGACGTCGCGCTGCTGGAGCAGGAATTCGCCGCCCTCGTCGGCCGGCGCTATTGCGTCGCCGTCAATTCCGGCGGCGCGGCGCTGTTTCTCGCCCTCAAGGTGCTCGACGTGCAGCCTGGCGAGCCCGTGCTCGTCAACGGCTTCACGCTCGCGCCGGTGCCGGGCGCGATCGTCCATGCCGGCGGGCGACCGGTCGTGGTCGAGATCGGCGACGACTACCGGATCGACCTCGACGATCTGCGGCGCAAGGCTCGCGCGACCGGAGCGCGCCTGCTGCTGCTCTCGCACATGCGCGGCCATCTCTGCGACATGGATGCGGTCGTGGCTGCCTGCGCCGAACTCGGGCTGGCGCTGGTCGAGGACTGCGCCCACGCGCTCCACGCCTTCTGGCGCGGCCGCGCGGTCGGCACGTTCGGCGCGGCGGCGGCCTTCAGCGCCCAGACCTACAAGCACCTCAACGCCGGCGAAGGCGGCTTCCTTGTCCTCGACGACGCCGACCGGGCGGCGCGCGCCATCCTGCATTCCGGCAGCTACATGTTGCACGCCCAGCATCTCGGCGGGCCCGGCGCGGACGCAATGGCGCGCTGGGCGGAGACGACGCCGAATTTCAGCATGCGGATGACCGCGCTCGCGGCTGCCCTGCTGCGTCCGCAACTCAGCGAGCTGCCGCGCCGGGTCGAGCGCTGGAACGC
Source organism: Allobosea sp. (assembly GCA_021732895.1). GTDB lineage: Bacteria > Pseudomonadota > Alphaproteobacteria > Rhizobiales > Beijerinckiaceae > Allobosea. The sequence goes on from JAKFWE010000168.1 coordinate 6,129, forward strand.
CATCCACGACCGCATCTGCTCGGGGTTGTCGGCCTCGCCGCATTTGCGCCTGCCGCATCGCCCCGACGGCGAAGCCTATTCCGCGACCTCGGTCCAGTTCTCGGTGGTCGGCGCGACGGCCGAAGACATGGCGCAGTTCCTCGCCCGCGCGGCGGCGCGCGGCCTGCCGATCAAATGGTTCGGGGCGCGGCGTCAGGCCGGCTTCACCAGCGCGCCGCGCCACTGGCGCTATGCCGGCGAGCAGGGCGCGCTGCCGGCGACCCACCGGGTCCTGGCGCAGCTCTGTGACATCCGCACGCCGCTCTCGCTGACCGACGCGGAGTGCGACCTCGTCGCGACGATCGTGTGCGAGGCGATCGAGACCGTGGTTTCCGCACGCGCGGGGACAGGGGAAGCCGGGCAGGCCGCGACAGGCTGAGACCGGACGAACGAAACCAGGGAGAACGACATGAAACGGATGATTGCAGGATTGGGTATCGCCGCTGCGCTCGCCTGCGCCGCCCCCGGCGTCGCGCAGGCGCAGACCGCGATCGGCGTCAGCTACCAGCCCTCGCTCTACTGGGCGCTGCCGTTCCACTACGCCACCGTCAAGGGCTGGTGGAAGGAGGTCGGCCTCGCGCCGAACTTCTCGACCTTCCCGGCCGGCGCGCCGCAGATCGCGGCGTCGGCGGCCAAGTCGTGGGACGTCGGCGGCACGGGCTCCGTGCCGGCGGTGCTCGGCGCGGTGCGCTTCAACATTCTGACGATCGGCATCACCAACGACGAATCCAAGGCCAACGCCATGATGGTGCGCGGCGACAAGTTCGACGCGATCAGGGCCGATCCGAAGCTGCTCAAGGGCCAGAAGCTGCTGCTGACCACCAACTCCACGGTCGACTACGCGTCGCGCAAATGCCTGGCCAAGTTCGGT
>JAKFWE010000024.1 GCA_021732895.1 Allobosea sp.
CGACGGCAGCGCCGCGACCGCGCGCCGCATCGCCAGCAGCGTCGCCTGCCGGATGTTGAGCGCGTCGATCTCGGCGGCCGTCGCGCTGGCGACGCCGACGCCGAGCGCCGAATGCGCGATCGCCTCGAACAGCGCCTCGCGCCGCAATGCGCTCAGTTTTTTGGAATCGTCGAGCCCTGCGGGAACGCGGCCCGGGTCGAGAATCACGGCGGCCGCGACGACCGGTCCGGCCAGGGGCCCGCGACCGGCCTCGTCGACGCCCGCAAGGGGGCGGAGACCGGCGGCGATGGCATGGGCTTCGCGGCTGAAATCGGGGCGCATGGGCGGGTTATGGCGGATTTGCCGCTGGCGGGCCAATGCGGGCTGCCGCCCTCGTCGATCCGGGTTCTCGCTGCGCGAGACCGGGAGGGACACGCGTCAAAACAGGCTCAACTGCGCCTTCTCCCGCTCCGGCTTCACGAACAAGTCGCTGCGCAGCCTTGTCCGCGTCCCGTTGAAGCCGAGTCGCTCGGCCGCCAGCTCGAACCGTCGGCCGATCATCCAGGCATAGGGCCCGGACCCGACCTGCCTCTGGCCCCAGGCGGCGTCGTAGTCCTTGCCGCCGCGCGTCGAGCGGATCAGCGAGACGACATGGCGCAATTTGTCGGGGTGATGGGTCAGCAGCCAGTCCTGCACGAGGTCCTTCACCTCCAGCGGCAGGCGCAGCAGCACATAGCCGGCCTCGCGCGCGCCCGCCGCCTTCGCCGCGTCCAGAATCCGCTCGATCTCGTGCTCGTTGATCGCCGGGATGATCGGCGCGACCAGCACGGTCACCGGGATGCCGGCCTCCGACAACATGCGGATCGTCTCCAGCCGCTTGGCCGGCGAGGCGGCGCGCGGCTCCATGGTGCGGGCGATCTTCGGGTCGAGCGTCGTCAGCGAGATCGCGACTTTCGCCAGCCCGAGCGCCGCCATCGGAGCCAGGATGTCGATGTCGCGCTGCACCAGCGCCGATTTGGTGACGATGCCGACAGGGTGCCTGAAGCGCGCCAGCACCTCCAGGACGCCGCGCATGATCCGCAATCTCTTTTCGATCGGCTGGTAGGCGTCGGTGTTGGTGCCGATCGCGATGGTGCGCGGCGTGTAGGCGGCGGCCGAGAGCTCCTTCTCCAGCAGCAGCGCCGCATCGGGCTTGGCGGTCAGCTTGCTCTCGAAGTCGAGCCCCGGCGAGAGGCCGAGATAGGCGTGGCTCGGCCGCGCGAAACAGTAGACGCAGCCATGCTCGCAGCCGCGATAGGGGTTGATCGAGCGGTCGAAGGAGATGTCGGGCGAATCGTTGCGCGTGATGATCGTCCGCGGCTTCTCGATCGAAACCTCGGTCCTGAAGGCCGGCAATTCCCCGAGCGTTCCCCAGCCGTCATCCTCGCTGACGCGCTGCTCGGACTCGAAGCGCCCGCCCGGATTGATCGTCGCCCCGCGCCCGCGCCGCCGTTCTGGGTCGATCCGGTGGCCGGCATAGGCCAGCGGATCGGTCGGCGCGATGCGGGCCGAGACCGAAGCCGGCTCTGCATCGCGCCGCAGCAGCATCCGGGCCGCGGTTGGCCGCAAGGAGGGTCTGGCCTGGATCATGGCGCACCGCCGGGTATCGTTGAGGCCGGGAATCGGCTGCTTTTCCTGATCTACATGTGAACATAAGAAGAACAAATTGCAAGTGGCAGGATTGCCGCATGCTGCGCTGCGGCATAAAGATTGCGCATGCTCACTGCCGTCATCCGGGCGGATGGCCAGGCCTATGCCCGTCAAGCCTCCGCCCTCGCCGCGACGTTCTCGGTGCTGATCCCCGCCGTGGCCGATGGCTTCCTCGGCCACGCTGTCGTCGTCGATGCGGCTGGCGACGCCGAGATCGAGCGCCTCGCCGACGCAACGGGCGCGAGCTATCTGCGCGCCGGCGGGGCCGAGGGTTGGCGCCTCGGCGCGGGCCAGGCGCGCGGCGACTGGTTGATCCTGCTCGATGCGGGCGACGTGCCGCAGCCGCACTGGGCGCAGGCCGTCGATCGGCATCTCGTGCTGACCTCCGACATGCCGGCGCTGATCCCGCTGCGCGGCGTCGCCGGCTCGCTGCGCGAGCGCGCTGCGATCTCCTTCGGTCCGCGCCGGCTTCGCGCCGGGCTCGTCGTCCCCAAGGGGCCGGTTCTGGCGGGCCGCCTCGGCGGCGCGCCGCGCCGCCTCTCGGCGCGGCGCGAGCGCGCATTGGGCTGATGCCGGCCCTGCCGGATCAGAGCTGGTTCGTCCGGAACGTGTCGCAGCTCTGCATCGAGCCCGAGCGCAGCCCGGTGCTGAACCAGCGCATGCGCTGCGCCGAGGAGCCGTGGGTGAAGGAATCCGGCACGATCTGACCGCGCGAGGCCTTCTGGAGGCGGTCGTCGCCGATCGCGGCCGCCGTCTTCAGCGCCTCGTCGATGTCGCCCGGTTCGATCCGGCCCATGGCCTGGACGTTGTTGGCCCATATCCCGGCGAAGCAATCGGCCTGCAACTCGATCCGCACCGAGATCGCGTTGGCCTCGCGCTCGGAGGAGCGCTCGCGCAATTCGTTGGCGCGCGGCAGGATGCCGATCAGGTTCTGGATGTGGTGGCCGACCTCGTGCCCGATGACATAGGCATGGGCGAAATCGCCGCCGCCGCCCAGCTTGCGCTGCATCTCCTGGAAGAACGACGTGTCGAGATAGACCCGCTTGTCGGGCGGACAGTAGAACGGCCCCATCGCCGACTGCGCCCGGCCGCAGGCGGAACTTGTGACGCCGTCGAACAGCACGAGGCGCGGCTGCTCGTAGCGGCGGTTCGCCTGCTGCGGCAAAAGCCTGGTCCAGACATCCTCGTTTTGCGCCAGCACGGCCGAGATGAAGCGGCCCATCTCGTCGGCCGGCGGGCCGGCGGAGCGGCGCGTCTCCTGGGTCTGCGGCCGGCCGCCGATGCCGCCGATCAGTTCGGCCCCGCCGATCAGGAGCCGCGGGTCGATGCCGAACGCCCAGCCCAACAGCCCGAGCACCACCATCGTGCCGATGCCGAGGCCGCCGCGCCCGCCGGGCAGCCCGGCGAAATCGCCGCCCCCGCCGCCGCGCCGGTCCTCGAGATATTCGGACTGGCGGTAATCTTCCCACTTCATGGCGTCGTCCCCGGCTCGGCTCCCGGCAATGTCAGGGAGCGACGGGCGGAACTCAAGCGGTCATTCAACCGCCTGAGGGCGATCGCGGTTCCGTCCTCAATGATAGCCGCCGTCGATCTTCACCTTGCCCCTGAAGGTCCAGTAAACGAAGGCGGTGTAGAACAGGATCATCGGCAGCAGGAAGGTGACGCCGATCAACACGAAGACATGGCTCGCCGGCGCGGCCGCGACATCCCAGATCGTCAGGCTCGGCGGCACCAGCCAGGGGTAGTTCGAGATCGCCAGCCCGAGAAAGCACAAAACGAAGATCGCGATGGTGAGCGCGAACGGCGTGAATTCATGCTTGCCGTGCAGCCGCTTCCACGCCATCAGGCCGCAAAGCGCCGTCAGCACCGGAAAGGGCCAGAGCAGCGCGATGTTGCGCCAGGTGAACCAGCGCTCGGCGATGCGCGGATGGGCGTAGGGCGTCCATAGCGAAACGATGATCGCGAAGGCGAGCAGGCCCAGCAGCAGCACCTTCGCCTGGGCGCGCGAGCGCTCGGCGACCCTGCCTTCCGTCTTATAGATCAGCCAGGTCGCGCCGAGCAGGGCATAGCCGACGACGACGCCGGCCCCGCACATCAGCGTGAAGGGAGTGAACCAGTCGAACGGCCCGCCCGCGAACTGCCGATCGACCACGGTGATGCCCTGGATCATGCCGCCCAGGATCAGGCCCTGGGAAAAGGCGGCGAGCGTCGAGCCGAGCCAGAAGGCCGCGTCCCAGACCCGGTGATTCGGCTTGGCGACCCAGCGGAATTCGAAGGCGACGCCGCGAAAGATCAGCGCCAGCAGCATCAAGGTCACCGGCAGATAGAAGGCCGGCATGATGATCGCGTAGGCGGTCGGGAATGCGACCCACAAGCCCCCGCCGCCGAGCACGAGCCAGGTCTCGTTGCCGTCCCAGAACGGCGCGACCGAGTTCATCATCTGGTCGCGCTCGGCCTCGTCCCTGGTCGTCGGGAACAGGATCGCGATGCCGAGATCGAACCCGTCCAGGATCACGTAGAGCATGACGGCCGCGCCGATCAGCCCGGCCCAGATCACGGGGAGATACCATTCCATCACGGTCTCTCCCTAGCTCGCCGGCTGGATCTTGTCGTCGCCGGGATGACCGTCGCCGAACAGGTTCGAGGCCGGGGCCTGCGCCGCCTTCAGCGGCCGCTGCGAGGGCTGCTGCGGCGGCTCCTCGCCGGTGATCTCGTCCGGGCCCTTGTCGATCAGCCGGTTGATCAGCAGGATCCCGGCGCTGAAGACGACGCAGTAAACACAGACGAACAGGGCCAGCGAGATCGCCACCTGCGCTGTCGTGACCGGCGAGATCGCGTCCTTGGAGCGCAGCACGCCGGTCGCGATCCAGGGCTGGCGGCCGACCTCGGTGACGAACCAGCCGGCCAGGATGGCGATGAAGCCGAGCGGCCAAGTGTACTGCGCCACCCAGAGCCAGCGCCGCTCCTCGAAGACCTTGCCCTTCCACCAGAGCCAGGCGCCGAGCCAGCCGAAGGCGATCATGAAGACGCCGATGCCGACCATGATGCGGAAGCCGAAGAACGGGATCTTGACCGGCGGCCGGTCCTCGATGGCGAAATCGTTCAGGCTCGGGAACAGCGCGTCCATGCTGCCATGCGTCAGCAGGCTGGCGACGCCGGGGATCGCGATCTCGAAACGGTTCACGCCGGCGACCTCGTCGGGCCAGGCGAACAGAACCAGCGGCGCGGGCTTTGACGAATCCCAGTGCGCCTCGATCGCGGCGAGCTTCGCCGGCTGGTATTTCGCGGTGTCCTCGCCGTGGCGATGACCGATCAGCGCCTGCATCGGCGCCGTGAACGCGATCATCAGGATCGCCATCCGCACCATTGTGCGGGCGCTCTCGGTGCGATGACCGGCCATGAGATGGCGTGCGCCGGTGGCGAGCACGACGAAGGCCGTCGTCAGGTAGGCCGCCGTCATCATGTGCATGTAGCGCAGCGGGAAGGTCGGGTTGAAGATGATCGCCATCCAGTCGAGCGGATAGGCGATGCCGTCGCGGACCTCGTGGCCGGCCGGATACTGCATCCAGCTGTTGGCCGACAGGATCCAGAAGCCCGACAGAGCCGTGCCGCCCGCCACGATCACGGCGGAAAGGAAATGCAGCCAGGGCGGCACCCGGTTCCAGCCGAACAGCATGACGCCGAGGAAGGACGCCTCCAGGAAGAAGGCGGTCAGCACCTCGTAGCCGATCAGCGGGCCGATGACGTTGCCGACGACCACCGAGAACCGGCTCCAGTTGGTGCCGAACTGGTATGACAGCACGATGCCGGACACCACGCCCATGGCGAAGGAGACCGCGAAGATCTTCGTCCAGAACCGCGCCAGCAACCGGTATTTCTGATTGTCCGTCCTGAGCCAGAGCGCCAGCAGCGTCGCGATGTAGGCCGAGAGCCCGATGGTGAACGCCGGGAAGACGATGTGGAACGAGATGGTGAAGGCGAACTGGATGCGCGAGAGCAGGAAGGCGTCGATCTCCATCGCGGAACTCCGTTCGGCTGGGCCGGACTTCCGGCCTCGACGGCTGTGCTGCGGCAGCATCGCCGCCGGATGCGACAATAGTCAAACGGCGGACGCGGCGGGCGGGTCGTCAGTGTCGCAGCGCGGTCGCGGCCTCAGCTCGTCTCGTCCAACGCCGCCTTGATCGCCCGCATATCCCGCCAGGCCAGCCGCTTCTGCAGCGGCTGGCGCAGCAGATAGGCCGGGTGCAGCGTCGCCAGCGCCCTGATCCTGCGCGCGCCGGTGTCGTATTCGACCCATTTCCCGCGCGAAGCCAGGATGCCCGTCATCCCCAGGAGCGCCAGGGCCGAGGGCGCGCCGACGCAGACCAGGACATCGGGGTCGGCGAGCGCGATCTGGCGCTGGATGAAGGGCAGGCAGACCGCCACTTCCTGTGGCGTCGGCGTTCGGTTGCCGGGCGGTCGCCAGGGCAGGAGATTGGCGATGTAGACATGCTCGCGCCGGTTCAGGCCGATCGCGGCGAGCATCCGGTCGAGCAACTGCCCGGAGCGGCCGACGAAGGGAACGCCGAGACGGTCCTCGTCGGCGCCGGGGGCCTCGCCGACCAGCATCACCCGGCCTGCCGGATTGCCGTCGGCGAAGACCAGCGACTTGGCCGTGGCCTTGAGCGCGCAGCCTTGGAAACGGCCGAGCGCATCCGCGAGCTCCGCGAGAGTATTCGCCTGCTGCGCCAGCGCCTTCGCGCCGAGCGCGGCGGCCTCGGGCGTCGCGGCCTCCGCCGCGAGCACCCTCGCGGCCGGCGGCTTCGCCGCGAGCGGCCTTGCGTCCTCGCCCCGCCGCCCGTCCTGCCCCGGCGGCGCCCGGTCTCTCGCCGGCATCTGGCGCGTGGCGCTGGCCGCAGCATCCGCCGCCGCGCGCGCCGGCGCGGCCTGCGCTTCGGCGAATCGGTCATGCGGCGTCTCGTCGAGGGCCTCGGTGACGCCGGCCTCGGCATACCAGGCGACGAGCTCGGCTGGGTTCTCGGCGGTCCCGTTCATGGCAGTTCCCTACCACGGCGACGGCGGACTTGCCGAGCGCATGTGGTTGCAAATTGGAACGGGCGCTTGGATAGAGGGTTTCCGGTCTGGGCCATCGCCAGCGCGGCAAGGAGCGCCTTGAACGCGCAAGTCAGATAGTTCATATATAAACTAATTCAGAATGCGGGCCGTTGCGGGCTTGGGAGGACGGGATGAATCTGGAGGAAGCGCGCGCCGAGCCGCGCGAGAGCATGGAATACGACGTCGTCATCGTCGGCGCCGGACCCGCCGGTCTCGCGGCGGCGATCCGCCTGAAGCAGCTCGACGAGACGATCGGCGTCGTCG
>JAKFWE010000023.1 GCA_021732895.1 Allobosea sp.
GCGGGGCGGATGATGGTCGCTGGTAAGGCGTCGGGCCGGCGGCGGCAAGGTCGCGCCCTCGCCGAGGCCGCCATATGCTTTCGCTATCCGCGCGAGAGCGAAATGCTGTTGGTCGCCACGACCTTTTGCCTTCACTGTCGCGCCAGGCACGGCAAACCGGGGAAGAATCGATGCGGCTCAAGGGCAAGACGGCGCTGGTCACCGGCGCGGCGCAGGGTTTCGGGCTGGGCATCGCCGAGACCTTCGTTCGGGAGGGCGCGCGCGTCGCCGTCCTGGACATCAACGCCGACAGGGCCAGGGAGGCCGCCAGGGCGATCGGCCGCAAGGCGTTCGCGGTCGCCTGCGACGTCGCCAAGGGCAAGAGCGTCGACAGGGCGGTGGCGCGCGTGCTGGCGAGGTTCAGCCGGCTCGACATCGTCGTCAACAATGCCGGGATCAGCCATCGCAACCAGCCGATGCTCGACGTCTCGGAGGAGGAGTTCGACCGCGTCTTCGCCGTCAACGTCAAGTCGATCTTCCTGATGGCGAGGGCTGTCGTGCCGCATTTCCGCGAGCATGGCGGCGGCGTCATCCTCAACATCGGCTCGACGGCGGGCCTGCGCCCGCGCCCGGGCCTGACCTGGTACAATGGCTCGAAGGGCGCGGCGAATCTGCTCTCCAAGTCGATGGCGGTGGAGCTCGCTCCCGAGCGCATCCGCGTCAACGCGATCGCGCCGGTCGCCGGCGAGACGCCGCTGCTGGCGACCTTCATGGGCGAGGACACGCCGGCCAGGCGCGCGCAGTTCACCGCGACGATTCCCTGGGGCCGGCTCTCGACGCCGCAGGACATCGCCAACGCCGCGCTGTTCTTGTGCTCCGACGAGGCCGAGATGATCACCGGCAGCGTGCTCGCGGTCGATGGCGGGCGCTGCATCTGAGCCGGGCGTCGAGACCTCAGCCCGCCCGGATCAGCGCCATCTCCTGAACGCGCATCACCATGCCGTCTGGCTGGAAGCCGCGCCGTTCCAGGCTGATCGCCGGCGCGGCCGCGTCGCCCTCGATCCGGAACAGGTGCCACGCCGCCATCTCGCCATGGCCGAGCGGGCCGATCGAGGCCGAGGGCACGCCGACGATCGGCACGTCGCGCCCGGCCCCCGGCCGCCAGGCCAGCGAGAATTTGTGGTTGTGGCCGTGGATCACGAGATCCGCCCCGGTGCGCGCCAGCATCGCCTCGAAGGCGTCGGCGTCGACCAGTTCCCGCGAGCGCCGCGCGCCGCCGACATAGGGCGGGTGGTGGATCAGCACCACCCGGACCAGCCCCTCGTCGCGCGCCCGGTTCAGCAGCGCCTCGGCTTTCGCGATCTGCTCGCGCCCGACGCGGCCCGTCGCCATCAGCGGCAGGGTCGGGACGCCGGAGCTGAGCCCGATCAGCGCGACCGCGCCGTGGCGTCGAAACCAGGGAAAGCCGACATCGCCGTCGTCGCCGACGCACCACGGGCCGAGCTGGCCGGTCAGCGCCTTCAGCGACGAACGCGCGTAGACGTCGTGGTTGCCCGGCACGAAACTGACTTCGGCGCGTGGGCCGAGCGTGTCGAGAAAGGTCACCGCCGTCCGGAATTCGCCGGGCAGGCCGATATGGGCGACGTCGCCGGTGCAGGCGACATGGTCGGCGGCCTGGGCCTTGATGTCGGCGACGATCAGCGCCAGCACGGCCATGTCATGGGCGTGGCGGCGCTTGCGCCGCCAGTTGACGTAGCCGGTGGCGCGCTTGCCGAGCAGCTCGTGCAGCGAGAACCGCACGAGCGGGCCGAGATGCGGGTCGGACAGATGCGCGAGCGTGAACACGGCGGCTCGCTTGCCAGCGGCGCGTCCTTGCGTCAAGGGCGGCCGGCCGCCTTCGCCGGACTTTCCAACCTCAGTTGGCGGCGCCGGTCAGTTCGGAAACGACGCGCGAATCGGTCAGGGTGAGAGCCGGCCGCCAGACATAGGCGGGCCTCGCGCGCAGGCGGGCGATGATGAACGAGAGCAGCATGACGAAAATCCCCAGCAGTGAGACCATCTTCTCTGCCGGCTTTGCGGCGCGTTTGTGACGTAACAAAACCGGCAATGAACCTCAGTCATGCGTTTTATGCATAAACAGTTCACTCTTTCTTTGTATTCGGTCCGATCGTGAGCGGGGCTGGGCGACCTTTGCGCTGGCTGCTGCACCAGTATTTCCGCGTCGCGCGCGGCATGACGCTCGGCGTCCGCGCCGCCGTGATCCGCGACGGGCGCGAGGTCTTTCTGGTGCGCCACACCTATGTGCCCGGCTGGCATCTGCCGGGCGGCGGCGTCGAGACCGGCGAGACGCTGGCCGTGGCGCTGGCCAAGGAACTGGGCGAGGAAGCTTGCCTGCGCCTGACCGGCCCGGCGGCGCTGCACGGAGTCTTCTTCAACCGCGCCGCTTCGCCGCGCGACCATGTCGCGGTCTTCGTGGTGCGGGACTTCGCGGTGGAACGCGTCAAGCAGCCGGACCGCGAGATCGCGGAGGCCGGCTGGTTTCCGCTCGACGCGCTGCCGGAGGGCGTGACGGCGGGGACGCGGCGGCGGCTGGCGGAGATCGTCGAAGGAGGGACGGTCGAGGAGGACTGGTGAGTGCGCCGGGAGGGGTTTCCGATCGATCGCGCCCGTGGGCAGAGTCCGAGAATTGCGTCAAGCGACACTTGACGCATGACGACTTGGCCATTATCTCGACATCGTGGAGATCGTGAGCATACGTCACAAGGCCCTTCGCGGCTTTGCGGAGACCGGCAAGGCGAAAGGGCTGCCAGGCAATCTCGTCGGCCGCCTGCGCAACATGCTGGCCTACCTTGCCGTCATCGAAACGTTCGAAGAGCTGAACACGCCCCCCAATTACGGCGCGCACGAATTGACGGGCGATCGACGTGGAATCTGGTCGCTGACCGTCACCAAGAACTGGCGGATGACATTTCGCATCAACGCGGCCCACGCAATCGAAGACCTGGATCTGGAGGATTACCACTGATGGCCATCACACTGCATGCAAGCTTCGCGGTCCATCCCGGAGAGTGGCTCCGATCGGAGATCATCGCGCCATACGGGCTCAGCGTCACGACGGCCGCCGAGAAGCTCGGCGTCACCCGCCAGGCCATGAGCAATCTCCTGAACGGCCATGCCGGCCTGTCGGCGGAGATGGCGATCCGGTTCGAGAAGGCCTTCGGCCTGCGCGCCGACACGTTGCTGCGCATGCAGGCCGTGCACGACCTCGCCAGGGCGAGAGCTCATGAAAAGGATATCAAGGTGACGCGGATCGCAGCCGCGGCCTGACGAGCGGCGGGCCGGCTGTCGCGATCCCGATGGACCCGTCGCCATCCCTCTGCTACAGCCCGCGCCCATGACCAACAGGCAAGGCCTTCATTCCCCGCGACGACCGGTGCGCTGAGCGCGCGATTCGGCAGGCCCCGTGCGGCCCTGCCTTGATGATATCCGTCGCAGGTTTCGCCCGTCATGACCTCGCTGCCGCTGACCATCCGCCACGAACTCCCCGCCGATTCCGCCGCGATCGAGCGGCTGCACGCGCGCGCCTTCGGGCCGGGGCGCTTCGCGCGCACGGCGTTTCGCCTGCGCGAGGGCGTGCCGGCCGATGCGGGGCTCAGCTTCGCCGCCCATGTCGGGACCTTCCTCGTCGGCTCCGTCAGGGTCACGCCGGTTCTGGCGGCCGGTCACGGCGCGCTGATGCTGGGGCCGCTGACGGTCGATCCGGCCTTCGACGGGCGCGGCATCGGGGCGGCGCTGATGAACCGCGCGATCGAGGCCGCGCGCGCGGCCGGGCACGATCTGATCCTGCTGGTCGGCGATGAGCCCTATTACGCCCGCTTCGGCTTCGGGCCGGTGCCGCCCGGCAGGCTCGCCCTGCCCGGCCCGGCCGATCCTGCGCGCTTTCTGGCGCTGGAGCTGGTCGAGGGCGTGCTGGCGGCGCGGCAGGGCGTGGTTATGCCGCTGCGCTCGCGGGCGTGAAGCGCGCCGTCATTCCGGGGCGACCCGCAGGGTCCAGCCCGGAGCCCATAGACACAGGTTGCGCGGAAACGAGCACCGCGTCTCTCGCCTCGATCGGCTTGCGCAGCGGTCATGGGTTCCGGGCTCTTCGCTGCGCGAAGCCCCGGAATGACGGAGCTTACGCCGCTGCGTCTCCCGCCCGCTTGAATCTCCGCCCGCTCTCGCCGATCCAGCCGGCGACGAGGGCGCCGAAGAGCAGCGCCAGGCCGAGCAGCCCGATGAACAGCGGCGAGATCGAGACGCCGCGCACGATGCCGGAATCGCTGATCCTCAGGCCGATCCAGTCCGCCCCGGAAAAGCCCGTGCCGGCGCGCACCGGCACGATGCGCGGCACCGCGACGGCCGGGCCGCCGTCGCGGCCGACCCGCCGCGCCGAGCCGCCGGTCGCCTCCGCCAGGCCCTGCAACGGAACCGGATCGCTGACCACGTCCATCAGCTCGCGCGGATTCTCGGGCCCGACGCTGGCGAAGGCGGTGAGGCTGTCCGAGGAAATCCGGTGCAGCCCGAATTCGCCGCTCTGGATGCGCGCCGTGAACAGGCCGGGCCGGCCGGGCTCCAGCGCCACGGTGCGGCTCGTCCCGTCCGGCGTGGTGATCGTCACCGGCGCGGGATTGTCGCCGAGCGTCTGGCGCTCGACCTCGATCGCGCCGCCGCGCACCGAGGCGCGCAGGGCCTCCTCCTCGAGATCGGGCTCCTTCATCAGCCAGTGTCCGAGCCGGCGCAGCAGGTCGAGATGCGGGCCGCCGTCGCGAAAGCCGCGCGCCCAGAGCCAGGCATGGTCGGACAGGAACAGCGCGACCCGGCCCTTCTGCTCGCGCGCCAGCATCAGCAGCGGGCGCTCGCCCGGCCCGGTCATCACGGGAGCGCCGGTGCGGGCGCGGGCGCCGACCATGCGCAGCCACTCGCCCCAGCGCGGCGGCTCGACCTCCGAGCCCGGCAGGTCGCGGGTGACGGGGTGGCGGCGGCCGGGCTCGCTGACGCGGGCGCGGTAGGCCTCGTCGATGACGCTGCCATCGGGCGCGGCCGGCAGGATCTGGCCGAGCGGCGTGCGCGACAGGCTCTGCGAGCCGGCGAATTCCGGCCCCGACGCCACCAGCAGCGCCCCGCCCTCGCGAACGTAGCGGACGATGTTGTCGAAATACAGAAGCGGCAGGATCGACTGGTTGGCGTAGCGGTCGAAAATGATCAGGTCGAACTCCTTGATCTTGACCTGAAACAGCTCGCGCGTCGGGAAGGCGATCAGCGACAGCTCGTTGATCGGCGTGCCGTCCTGCTTCTCCGGCGGGCGCAGGATGGTGAAATGCACCAGATCGACATTGGCGTCGGCCTTGAGCAGGTTGCGCCAGGTGCGCTCGCCCGGATGCGGCTCGCCCGAGACAAGCAGCACGCGCAGCTTGTCGCGCACCCCTTCGATGGTGATGACGGCGCGGTTGTTGGCGAGCGTCAGTTCGCCCTCCAGCGGCGCGGCCTCGATCTCGACGACATTGGGCCCGCCCCGGTCGATCCTGACCGGCACCTGCACGCTCTGGCCGGCGACGACCTCGCGCCGGCCGATGATCTCGCCGTCGCGGCGCACGATCAGCGCGGCCCGGCCCGGCCAGCCCTTCTCCAGCACGCGCAGGCGGATGGTCTGGTCCTTGCCGACGATGCCGAAGCGCGGCGAATCGAGCAGCACGATGCGCCGGTCGATCTCGGTCGGGCGGCCCGTGGTCAGCACATGCAGCGGCGCGCGCAAGCCCAGCGCCTCGGCGTTCGCCGGCGCGTCATGGGCCAGCCCGTCGGTGATCACGATCGCGCCGGCGACACGCTCGGAGGGCACGTCGGCGAGGCTCGCCGCCAGCGCCTCGAACAGGCGCGTGCCGTCGCCGCCGCCCTGCGCGTCGGTGACCTCGACGACGCGCGACTCGACGCCGGCGACGCCGCGCAGATGCCGCTCGACCTCGGCCTGGGCGGCCTGCGTCTGGGCCGTGCGATCGGCCAGCCGGTTAGAGCCCGAGCGATCGACCACCACGGCGACGACGTCCTTGACCGGTTCGCGATCCTCGACGACGACGGAGGGATCGGCGAGCGTCACCGCCAGCACGACGAGCGCCAGCGCCCGCAGGATGGCGCTGCGCCCGGCGAGCACGAGCGCCACGCCGGCGGCGGCGGCGGCGAGCAGGCAAAGCCCGATCAGCAGCGGCAGCGGAACCAGCGGGGCGAAAGTCAGCGACCACATCGGCGAGCGTTCCAGTCCTATTGTCCGAGCCGCTCGAGCAGCGCCGGCACATGCACCTGATCGGCCTTGTAGTTGCCGGTCAGCGCATACATCACGAGGTTGACGCCTGCCCGCAGCGCCATCTCGCGCTGGCGCGGGTCGGCGCCCGACATCGGCACCAGCGCCTCGCCGCGCCGGCCCACGGCCCAGGCCGAGGCGAGGTCGTTCGAGGTGATCACGATCGGCGAGACGTTGTCGCCGGCGCGCGCCGGCCGCCGCCCGTCCTCGCCCGCCGGCGGCAGGATCTCGACCCAGGTCGAGCCGGAATCGTAGCGCCCGACGACGCTGTCGAGGATGTAGAAGGTCTTGGTCAGGACGTGGTCGCGCGGCAGCGGCTCGAGCTCGGGGATGTCGAGCGTCGCCAGCATGCGGCGCAGCTGCTCGCCTTCGGGCGTCGCGCCGGCGCCGGGGCGCGCCGAGAGCGCGTCGCGCGTGTCGAAGATCACGAGCCCGCCGCCCTTCATGTAGGCTTCGAGCTTGCGCAGGGTCTCGGGCGCGGGGATCGGGCGGCCGGCCACGATCGGCCAGTAGAGCACCGGGAAGAAGGCGAGCTCGTCGCGCGCCGCGTCGATCGCCACGGCCTCGCCGGGCTCCAGCGCGGTGCGCGCGCCGAGCACGATGTTCAGCCCGGCGAGCCCCGCCTTCGACATGGCGTCGACGGCGGAGTCGCCGGTGACGACATAGGCCAGCCGCGTCACCGCACCGGCCGCGAAGAGCTCGCGCGGAACCG
>JAKFWE010000241.1 GCA_021732895.1 Allobosea sp.
GACGTCGGACAATGCGGTTTTCGACCGCGCCAACAATCAGGTCATCATGACCGGCAACGTCGCCCTCAACGACGGGCCCAACATCACGCGCGGCGAGCGGCTGGTCTACAACACGCAGACCGGCGTAGCAAATGTCGAGAACAGGAATGGCCGCGTGCAGGGCTTCTTCGTGCCCAACTCGCAGGAGAGCGCCAAGCCGGGCGCTGCTCCCAAGCCCGCCCCGGCCAAGCCTTCGCCGGCGCGCCCCGCGCCGACGAACTGACAAAGCCGCTCGGCCCGGCCGCAGTCCGGCTTTACACAGCCCATCGTTTCAGGCAGCAGCGTCGCTCGTGAGCATTTCGTACACGCCCCCCTCGCCCGTGTCCGACGAGGACACCGCGCCGGCGCCGCACCGGCGTGCGGCGGGTTTCTGGCGAAGTCTCCTGGGCGGGTTCGGGCGGAGCGCGCAGGCCGGGGACGCCGCGCAGCCGGCGGTATCGATGATCGCCGGCGCGGGCGTGCTGGCCGTCAGCGGTCTTCGCAAGAGCTATGGCGGCCGGCAGGTCGTCAACGACGCCAGTCTCTATGTCAGGCAGGGCGAGGCGGTCGGGCTGCTCGGCCCGAACGGCGCCGGCAAGACTACGATCTTCTACATGATCACGGGCCTGGTCGCGGCCGATCTCGGCGTCATCTCGCTCGAGGGCAACGACATCACCGATCTGCCGATGTATCAGCGCGCCCGCCTCGGCATCGGCTATCTGCCGCAGGAGGCCTCGATCTTCCGGGGGCTCAGCGTCGAGGACAATATTCGCGCCGTGCTCGAGGTGGTCGAGCCCAATCGCAGGAGCCGCGAGCGCCAGCTCGACACCCTGCTGGAGGAGTTCAACATCGCCCGCCTGCGCAAGGCCCCCTCGATCGCGCTTTCAGGCGGCGAGCGCCGCCGCTGCGAGATCGCCCGGGCGCTGGCCGGCCGGCCCTCCTTCATCCTGCTCGACGAGCCTTTCGCCGGCATCGACCCGATCGCGGTCGGCGACATCCAGGCGCTGGTCAGGCAACTGACCGATCGCGGCATCGGCGTGCTGATCACCGATCACAACGTGCGCGAGACGCTGGGCCTGGTCGATCGCGCCTACATCATCCACACCGGACGCGTGCTGACCGAGGGCTCGCCCTCCGACATCATCGCCAACCCCGATGTCCGGCGGGTCTATCTCGGCGAGGATTTCCGGCTCTGAGCGCATCTGCGGCATTGTCGCCGCAAGGTCATGCTGCGGTGCGTTAACTCACCCGGGAGTCGCCGCGCCAACTCCTTTGACGCGCCGCGATAAGGTGTTTAGGCTCCTCTGACAGGCAAGAAGCGTGCCGATTGCGCGCTGGCCGTGAAGGAGACGTGAGCGCAATGGCGATGATGCCGCGCATGGAGCTGCGCCAGGGCCAGTCCCTGGTGATGACGCCGCAGCTTCTGCAGGCGATCAAGCTCCTGCAACTGTCGCATCTCGAATTGCAGACTTTCGTGGAGGGAGAACTCGAGCGCAATCCGTTGCTGGAGCGCGACGAAGCCGCCGATTATCCGGCTCTGGCCAATGGCGGCGACGGGCCGCTGGCCGCCGACGCCGAGAGCTTCGCGCGCGCCGAAAGCCTGAACAGTCAGGAAGGCATGGAGAACCGGCTCGGCACCGGGCTCGACAATGTCTTCCAGGGCGAGCAGCCGAGCATCGCGCGGCTCGATACGCGCGGCGCCGATTCCCTGCCGATCATCGGGGGCGCCTATGGCGGCTCCGGCGGCTCCTTCGAGGACAGCCCGGACGGTTTCGAGAGCGGGCTGACGCGGGAAGCTTCGCTGCACGAACATCTGTCGGCGCAGCTCGATCTCGCGGTCCGCGACGCGCCCCGGCGCCTGATCGGCGCGCATCTGATCGACGCCATCGACGATTGCGGCTACCTCTGCGAACCCTTGCAGGAGATGGCGGAGAGGCTGGGCGTTCCGCAGGCGCGGGTCGAGGACGTGCTCGCCATCGTTCAGGGCTTCGATCCTTCCGGCGTCGGCGCCCGCGACGTGCGCGAGTGTCTCTCGATCCAGTTGCGCGATCGCGACCGGTTCGACCCCGCCATGCAGGCCCTCGTCGCCAACCTGCATCTCGTCGCCAAGCGCGATTTCGCCGGGCTTAAGCGCATTTGCGGCGTCGACGACGAGGACATCGCCGACATGGTCGCCGAAATCCGGCGGCTCGACCCCAAGCCCGGCCGCAGCTACGGCGGCGCCAGCGCCGAGACCGTGGTGCCCGACGTCTTCATCCGCGCGGCCCCCGACGGCTCCTGGCTGGTCGATCTCAACCCCGACACGCTGCCGCGCGTGCTGATCAACCAGACCTATCACGCTCGGGTCTCCAAGGCCGCGCGCAACGACGAGGACAAGGCCTTCATCGCCGAGTGCCTGCAGACCGCGAACTGGCTGACGCGCTCGCTCGAACAGCGCGCCCGCACCATCCTGAAGGTCGCCAGCGAAATCGTGCGCCAGCAGGACGGCTTCTTCGCCCATGGCGTCGAGCATCTCCGGCCGCTCAACCTGAAGACGGTCGCCGACGCCATCGGCATGCATGAATCGACCGTCTCGCGCGTCACCTCCAACAAGTATCTGACCTGCTCGCGCGGCGTCTTCGAGATGAAGTATTTCTTCTCGGCCGCCATCGCGGCGACCGGTTACGGGGATGCCCATTCGGCCGAGGCGGTGCGCTTCCGGATCAGGCAGATGATCGACGACGAGCCGCCTGCGGCCGTTCTGTCGGACGATGCGATCGTCGCCCGGTTGAAGGCCGGCGGCATCGACATCGCGCGCCGCACCGTGGCGAAATACCGCGAATCGCTGAGAATCCCGTCTTCGATGGAGCGGCGCCGCGAGAAGGTCGCGATGGCGATGGGCAACGCGCGCTGAGCGTTCGGGCGAGCTGGTGTCGCGAGGCGACACTCTGTCATTTACAAACAGTCAACCTTGAACCCGCGCTGTCGTTGCGCTGCAGCATGGACCGCACGGCCTGTCGCCTTCCGTGCCGGCGCGCCGCTGCGGCATGCCGCGTCCGCTCCCGCGACGCTCATTGACATCATGGCGACCCCGTCCTTACCTCCATGGGGCCGGCCGTTCCCGGCCGTGTCGGCGACGGGTCTGGCGCGGAGAAGCGGGAACCGGTTTTCCGCCGAAGCTGAGAACCGGGCCCGCTCCGGCGCGGTTCTGAAGAAGGGGAACACTCCATGAGCTTGCGAATCTCCGGCAAGAATCTCGACGTTGGCGAGGCCCTGCGCGGCCAGGCCGAGGCCCGCGTCGCGGCGGCGCTCAGCAAATACTACGAGGGCGGCTATCAGGGCCACGTCACCGTCGGCAAGGACGGCGCCGCCTTCAAGACCGACGGCGTGCTGCATCTCTCCTCAGGGATCACGCTCGAAGCCTCAGGCACGGCGCATGACGCCTACGCCAGCCTCGACAAGATGGCCGAGCGCATCGAGAAGCGGCTGCGCCGCTACAAGCGCCGGCTCAAGGACCGCTCGGAGGCGATGACCGGGCGCGAGGCCGTGATGGAAATCCCCAGTTATGTGATCGCCGCTCCAGACGATGAAATCGAGGATTTCGACGCCGAGAACACCGGCGACAATCCCGTCATCGTGGCGGAATCGACCAAATCCCTGCATGTCCTGACGGTGGGCGACGCCGTCGCCGAACTCGACCTGACCGGCGCGCCCGTGGTGATCTTCCGCCATGCTGGCCATGGCCGGATGAACGTCGTATACCGCCGGCGCGACGGTAACATCGGTTGGATCGATCCTCCGGCCGCGCTGTCTTGAGCCCCGGCAGGCGATAGAGCCGGTTTTCACTCCTGACCCGTTCCGGGGCCTCGACGCCCGGCACGGGACATGCATGGACGGGCGCATGACGCTGACCGATCTTCTGACCCCGGCCGCGGTGATTTCGCCGCTGCGGGCCAACGGCAAGAAGCAGGCGCTGCAGGAACTGGCGCGGCACGCCGCGTCTCTCACCGGTCTGCATGACCGCGACCTGTTCGAGGCCCTGCTGCAGCGTGAGCGCCTGGGCTCGACGGGCATCGGCGACGGCATCGCGATTCCCCATGGCCGCATGCCGGGCATCGACCGGCTGGTCGGACTTTTCGCGCGGGCGGAGCGTCCGATCGATTTCGAGGCCCTCGACGGCCAGCCCGTCGATATCATTTTCGTGCTGATCGCGCCCGAGGGCGCCGGCGCCGATCATCTCAAGGCGCTCGCCCGCGTGGCCCGCGTGCTGCGCAACCAGGCGGTGCTGGAGCTCATCCGCCAGGCGCGCGATCCGGCGGCGATCTACGCCATTCTTGCTGAATCTGCTGCCAAGGCGGCATGAACGCCGCGCGATCGATTTGACCGGATCGAAAGCTGGGGTATTCGGATCGGGCCGTCTTCCGCCGCCACGGCGACTCGGCTGGTCCCGATCCCGCGCCGGAGTCCTTCAATGGCCTATACCCATGTCGATCTCTTCCCGCTTGGCGAGGATACGACCCCCTATCGCAAGATCGGCAGCGATGGCGTCTCAGTCGAAAAGCTCGGCGATCGCGAGGTCCTGAGCATCTCGCGCGAGGCCATCCGGACACTCTCCGAGCAGGCCTTCGTCGACATCAACCATCTGCTGCGGCCGGGCCATCTCGCCCAGCTCGCAAGGATCCTCGACGATCCGGAGGCGACCGGCAACGACCGCTTCGTCGCCTACGACCTGCTCAAGAACGCCAATATCGCCGCCGGCGGCGTGCTGCCGATGTGCCAGGACACTGGCACGGCGATCATCATGGGCAAGAAGGGCCGCAAGGTCTGGACCGATGGCGAGGACGAGGCGGCGCTCGGCGAGGGCGTCGCCGACGCCTATTTCAAGCGCAATCTGCGCTATTCGCAGGTCGCTCCGCTCTCGATGTTCGAGGAGAAGAACACCGCGACCAACCTGCCGGCGCAGATCGATATCTATGCCGAGGGCAAGGGGCACGCCGAGGACGCCTACAAGTTCCTCTTCGTCGCCAAGGGCGGCGGCTCGGCCAACAAGACCTTTCTGTTCCAGGCGACGCCCTCGCTTTTGACGAAGGACCGGATGCTGGCCTTCCTCAAGGAGAAGATCCTGACGCTCGGCACCGCCGCCTGCCCGCCCTATCACCTCGCGATCGTCATCGGCGGCACATCGGCGGAACAGAACCTGAAGACGGTCAAGCTCGCCTCGACGAAATATCTCGACGCGCTGCCGACTGCGGGCTCCGAGAGCGGCCACGCCTTCCGCGATCTGGAGATGGAGGAGGAAATCCACAAACTCACCCAAAGCCTCGGCGTCGGCGCGCAGTTCGGCGGCAAGTATTTCTGCCATGACGTGCGCGTCGTCCGCCTGCCGCGCCATGGCGCGTCGCTGCCGATCGGGCTGGGCGTGTCCTGCTCGGCCGACCGGCAGGCCAAGGGCAAGATCACGAGAGACGGCATCTTCCTCGAGGCGCTGGAGACCGACACGTCGAAATACCTGCCCGAGATCGACGAGGACAGGCTCGGCGGCGACATGGTCCGGATCTACCTGAACCGGCCGATGAGCGAGGTGCTGGCGACGCTCAGCCAACACCCGGTCAAGACGCGGCTCTCGCTGACCGGCACGATCATCGTCGCGCGCGATTCGGCGCACGCCAAGATCCGCGAGCGGTTGGAGGCGGGGCAGGGCATGCCCGATTACCTCAAGAACCACCCGGTCTATTACGCCGGCCCGGCCAAGACGCCAGACGGCATGGCGTCGGGCTCCTTCGGCCCGACCACGGCTGGGCGGATGGACAGCTTCGTCGACCAGTTCCAGTCCTTCGGCGGGTCGATGGTGATGCTCGCCAAGGGCAACCGTTCGGCAGCCGTGCGCGAAGCCTGCAAAAGACATGGCGGCTTCTATCTCGGCTCTATCGGCGGCCCGGCGGCGCGGCTTGCGCAGGACTGCATTCGCAAGGTCGAGGTGCTGGAATATCCCGAACTCGGCATGGAGGCGGTCTGGCGCATCGAGGTCGAGGATTTCCCCGCCTTCATCGTCATCGACGACAAGGGCAACGACTTCTTCAGGGAGCTGAATCTCGGATGAGGGCGCTGCTCGCCGGCATCGGGCTCGTCGCCGCCGGCGCGGCCCAGGCTCAGCACCCCGTGCCCGCCACCTGCTCGCGCGACCTGTTCCAGAACGAGGCCGGCATGCAGCGCGAGCTGACGCGGCTGCGTGCGGTGGGCACGGCGCCGCTGCCCGAGCAATGCCGCGTCTGGCGCGAGCATGTGAGCTTCCTCCAGAAGGCGCGCGCCGTCTTCGCGACCTGCACGACCGGCGCGCAGCGCGAGCAGAACGTGCGCCAGATGGACGAATCGCTGGCGGAATACCGGGTGCTGCTGGCGGATCGGTGCAAACGATGAGCCGTGCCGTCATTGCGAGCGCAGCGAAGCAAATCCAGCCTTCGTGCGCTATGCCCGATGGATTGCTTCGCTTCGCTCGCAAAGACGGTAATGGTCTAGACCGAGGAGATACCATGACCGACCAGCCGCAATCCCCGCTCGGCATCGCCGTGGTGCCCGTCACCGCCTTCGAGCAGAACTGCTCGATCGTCTGGTGCACGGCGACGATGCAGGCGGCGATCGTCGATCCCGGCGGCGATATCGACCGCATTCAGGGGGCGCTGACCGAACTCGGCGTCACGCCGGCCGCGATCTGGCTGACCCATGGCCATATCGACCATGCCGGCGGCGCGACCGATCTCGCCGAGGCGCTGTCGCTGCCGGTCATCGGCCCCCACG
Organism: Allobosea sp.; assembly: GCA_021732895.1. Lineage (GTDB taxonomy): Bacteria > Pseudomonadota > Alphaproteobacteria > Rhizobiales > Beijerinckiaceae > Allobosea. Next base: position 6,793 of record JAKFWE010000241.1, read on the forward strand.
AGGCGGAAAAGCCCCTGCTCGACTCGCTGCCGCAGCAGGGCCTGCGCTTCGACATGCGGGGCCTGCGCCCCGTCACGCCGACGCGCTGGCTCAATGAGGGCGACACGGTCTCCGTCGGCGAGGTCGCTTTCGCGGTGCATCACGTGCCCGGCCACAGCCCCGGC
>JAKFWE010000091.1 GCA_021732895.1 Allobosea sp.
GGGCTTGCCGTCGCGCTTCTGGGTTCCAACCCGACGCGCAAGCCCCTCACTTCTCCAGCCTCGGATTGAGCACGTCCCGCAGCCGGTCGCCGACGAGATTGATCGAGACGATCGTCAGCAAGAGCGCGATGCCCGGAAACACCGAGATCCAGTAGCTGCCGGAGATCATGTACTGGAAGCCGTTGGCGATCAGGACGCCGAGCGACGGCTCGGTCTGCGGCAGGCCGACGCCGAGGAACGACAGCGTCGCCTCCAGCGAGATCGCATGCGCGGTCTGCACCGTCGCGATCACGATGACGGGCGCGAGGCAGTTCGGCAGGATGTGGCGGAACACCGTGCGCGCATGGCTGAGCCCCAGGGACTGCGCCGCCTCGACATATTCCTTGCGCCGCTCGACCAGCGCCGAGCCGCGCACCGTGCGCGCGTAATAGGCCCACTGCACCATCACCAGCGCGATGATGATCTTGTCGATGCCCTTGCCGAGCCCTGCGACCAGGATCAGCGCCACCAGCACGGAGGGCAGCGACAGCTGCAGATCGACGATCCGCATGATCGCGCTCTCGACGCGTCCGCCGGCATAGGCCGCGATCAGGCCGATCGTCATGCCCAGCGTCGCCGCGATCAGGCCCGAGAACGCGCCGACCATCAGCGAGATGCGCAGGCCGTAGAGAATGCCCGAAAGCAGGTCGCGACCGACGCCGTCCGAGCCGAGCAGCATGGTGAAGCCCTCGCCGGCCTTCTCGCCCGGCGGCAGTCGCGAATCCATCACGTCCACGGCCGAGAGATCGTAGGGGTTCTGCGGCGCGATCAGCGGCGCGGCGACGGCCACGACCACGATGAGCAGGAAGACGAGGAGCCCGGCCAGCGCCACGCGGTCCTCCATGAAGCTGCGCACGAAGCGCGCGAACGGCGTCTCCTCGCGGGGGATGGCGGCAGGCGCGGATGTCGTCGCCTCCATCGGCGCCGTGCGTTGCGGGTTTGTCAGGATGCCGTCGGTCATGTCGTCGCCTCCGTCAGCCGCACGCGCGGATCGAGCGCGGAATAGACCAGATCGACCAGCAGGTTGATCGTCACGAACAGCACGACGACGACCATGACGTAAGCCACGATCACCGGTCGGTCGAGCCGCGTGATCGCCTCCAGCAGCAGCCGGCCCATGCCTGGCCAGGCGAAGATCGTCTCCGTCACCACCGAAAAGGCGACGAGCGAGCCGAATTCCAGCCCGAGCACGGTGACGATCGGGATCATGATGTTCTTGAGGATATGGACGCCGATGATCCGGCGCTGCGACAGGCCCTTGGCGCGGGCGAACTTGACATAGTCCATCAGCGCCGCTTCGCGCGCCCCGGCGCGCGCCAGCCTGATCACCAGGGAGATCTTCAGCAGCGCGAGGTTCAGCGCCGGCAGCGCGACATGCTGCCAGCCGTCGATCGTCAGCAGCGAGGTCTCGACGCCGAGGATCGAGACCGTCTCGCCGCGTCCTGTCGCGGGCAGCCAGCCGAGCGCCACCGCAAAGGTCAGGATCAGCATCAGGCCGACCCAGAAGGTCGGCAGCGAGAAGCCGAGGATCGACAGCGCCATGATGGCGCGCGAGATGCGGCTGTCGGGCTTCAGGCCGGCGTAGAGGCCCAGCGGCAGCCCGATCACGATCGCCATGGCCAGCGCCACGAAGGCGAGCTCCAGCGTCGCCGGCATGCGCGACAGGATCAGCGTGATCGCGGATTCGCCATGCACGAACGAGCGGCCGAGATCGCCCTGCGCGGCGTTCTTCAGGAAGATCGCGAACTGCTCCCAGATCGGCCGGTCGAGCCCGAGCTGGCGCGCGGTCTCGGCGATCTGCTCCTGGTTCATGTCGGGCGAGACCAGCATCCAGATCGGGTCGCCGACGACGTTGACGCCGAAGAACACGATCACCAGCATCGCGCCGATGACGAAGCTCGATTGCGCCAGCCGGCGCAGGATGAAGGCGAGCATGGCGGGGGCCCTTCGAAGGCGGGATCATCCGACCCGTCACGGGCGGGTCTGACCCGACTATCCCGTCGATGAAAGATCGCCCGCCGCGTCGTTTCCGGGTCGAGCCCGGGAGCGACGCGGAGGGATTTACCGGTTCACTCCTTCGAGATGGAGGTCGCCAGCGTGTACTCGTTGGTGCGCGCCTCGAACTTGAAGCCCTTGCGCGTCGCCCAGGTGTTGAGCTGGTAATGCACCGGGATGAGCCCGAGATCGTTCATGCCGATCTCCATCGCCGCCGCCAGCGCGAGGTCGCGCTTGGCGTCGTCGACGGTCCTCAGCGCCTCGACCAGCTTCGCGTCGAAGGCCGGGTTGGAGTAGCGCCCGCGGTTGGTCGCGCCCATGCCCTTCTCGCGGTCGAAGGTCGCCAGCAGCGCCTTCAGCGAGTCGGAGGATTCGCCGGTGCCCGCGCCCCAGCCGACCAGGATGAAGGAGAATTCCGGCAGGTTGCCCGGCGCGCCCTGCGAGGCGCGCGAGAAGAAGTTGCCGGCCGGCAGCGTCTCGACCTCGGTGTCGATGCCGAGCCGCGAGAACATCTGCGCCACCGCCTCGATGATCTTGGTGTCGTTGAGATAGCGGCCGTTGGGGCCGTGCATCTTCATCTTGAAGCCGTTCGGATAGCCGGCCTCCGTGAGCAGCTTCTTGGCGCCATTCAGGTCGAAGGCGATCGGCTTGAGTTTCTTCGAGGTGCCGAAGAACTGGTCCGGCAGGAGCTGGTTGGCGGGAATCGCCTCCTTTTCCATGATCCGGTCGACGATGCCGGGGCGGTTGATCGCCATCGACAGGGCCTGGCGCACGCGCAGGTCGCGCAGCGGGTTCTTGATCGGCGAGCCGTCCTTGGCCGTGATGAAGGGCGAATTCTCGCGGAAATGATCCATGTGGAAATAGATCACCCGGTTCGAGACCGTGCTCGCGACGTTGATCTTCGGGTCGGCCTTCAGCCGGGCGACGTCGGTCGTCGGCACGTTCTCGATCACATCGACGTCGCCGGCGAGCAGCGCGGCCACGCGCGTCGGCGAGGAGGTGATGATGCGGAACCGGGCCGTGGCCCAGATCGGCTTCGCGCCCCAGTACGAGTCGTTGCGCGTCAGCACGACCCGGTCGCCGGCGACGTATTCCCCATGCTTGTAGGGGCCCGTGCCGCCGGCGGCGCATTTGCCGGCGTTGAATTCCTCGGTCGTGGTGTCCTTGCACTTGGCCGAGATGACCCCGAAGGTCGAGAAGTCGGTCGGCACCAGCGGCGCGGGCGCGGCCGTCTTCACCCGGAAGGTGTGGTCGTCGACCTTGCTGAATTCCTTGCCGCGCACATAGGCGCCGAAGCTCGACGGGCTCTTGGGCACGTTGGGCGCGCGCTGGAAGGTGGCGAGCACGTCGTCCACCGTGAAGGGCGAGCCGTCATGGAACTTGACGTTCTTGCGCAGCTTGAATTCCCAGGTGGTGTCGTCGATCGCCTTCCAGCTTTCGGCCAGAAGCGGGGTCAGCTTCTGCGTGACGTCCTGCCCGACCAGCGGCTCGTAGATCTGCTGGGCGATCATGTTGTTGGGCGTCAGGTTGTGGTAATGCGGGTCCATCGCCGAAAGTTCGGCCGAGATGCCGATGCGGACCTCCTGCGCCGAGGCGGCCGCGGCGAAGCCGAGCGCGGGCAGGGTGATGAGGCCCACCTGAAAGGCCCTGCGCCCAATAGTGCTGAAACGCTGCATTTTCTGAATCTCCCGTGGCTGATCGGCCATCTTGACCAATGCGATCGGTGCTGGCGAGTCGCCGGCTTCGCCGGACTTCCCCTCATTCGCCTTGACGCAAAGGCTAGGTCAGTTCGATATGCTTGTAAATTATAGCGATCGAAGTTCCGTATAACTCAAACGCATGAAGATATGCGGGAACTGGATAGCGGCCGGCGAAGGGGGATGGGCATGGCGAGGGAGCGTCGCCTCGAGCAGGCGCCGAGCCTGCGCGAGCTCGAAATTCTGAGCGCGATGATCGTGACGCGCAAGACCGTCGCCGCCGCCCAGATGCTCGGGATTTCGCAGCCGGCGGTGTCGCGGGCGCTGGCCTCCCTCGAGGCGCGGCTGGGCCGCGCCTTGTTCACGCGCGAGGGCGGCCGCCTCGTTCCAAGCGCCGAGGCCTTCGCGCTGGAGGCGCAGGCGCAGCCGATCTTCTCGGCGCTGGAGGCGCTGGCGGTCTGGCCGCCGGCGCCGGTGCAGGCCGCGACGTTGCGGATCGTCGTCGCGCCGACGCTGGCGCAGTTCGTGCTGCCGCGGGCGCTGGCGCTGTTCGCGCGGGCCGAGCCCGATGTCGCCGTTCATGTCGAGATCTGCCCGAGCGCCGACGTCATCGCACAGGTCGCCGATCGCGCGGCCGATCTCGGCCTGGTCGATGTGCCGGCCGCCCATCCCGGCGTGCGTGGCCGGGTGATGCGCGAGGCGGTGGCCCATGTGCTGATGCCGGCCGATCATGCGCTGGCGGGTCGCGAGGAGATTGCGCCGCGCGATCTTCTCGATATCCCGCTCATCGCGGTGGCGCGGCGCTTTCCCGCGCGCATCGAGGCCGACCGCGTCTTCGCCGCCGCCGGCGTCGCGCCCCGCATCGTCGCCGAGGGCGCAACCGCGATCTTCGTCGCCGAACTGGTGCGCAGCGGCGTCGGCCTGGCGCTGCTCAATCCGTTTCCGTTGACCCTGGGCGGGCTGACGGGGCTGGCGGCGCGACGGTTTACGCCCGCGATCGCCTACCGCACGCAGTTGCTGTTTCCCTCGACCGGTCCGACGGCCCCGGCCGCGCGCCGCTTCGCCGAACTGTTGCTGGCGAGCCAGCCCGAGGACGGGCTGACGATTCCGGTGCGCTGAGGCGGGGCCGGAACGCCCCGCTCGGCGGGCGCGTCCCGCTGGTTCAGAACGCCTTGAACGTGATGATCGTGTGGGTGTCGGCGATCTCTGGAATGGATTGCACCTTCTGCGCGACGAAATGGCCGATATCGACGTCCGACCCGACATGGAACTTGGCCAGAATGTCGTAATTGCCCGCGGTCGAGTAGATCTCCGAGGCGATCTCCCGGTCGGCCAGCTCGCTGGCGACCTCGTAGGTCTTCCCGAGCCTGCATTTGATCTCGACGAAGAAGGTCTGCATCGCGTGCCTCCGGGCCGCCCTCACCGTCGGGCCGCTCCCTCTGGATAGCGCCGCGGCGGGGAAGATCAAGCGCCGGAGAGCGCGGCCAGCCTGCGGCTCATGCCGCTCTCCGGGTCGGCGAGGCCCGCGACCACGGTGAAATGATTGGCCCCGTCGATCTCCTCGTAGCGCGTCAGGGCGCCCGACAGGCCCCAGACATCGACGATCCGCCGGCTCTGCTTGAGGTATTCCTCGCTTTCGGCGCCCCCGACGATGGCGTCCATCGCGAGCCCGGAAGGCGCGGGCCAGAACAGCGGGCTCTCGCGCTCGGCCGCTTCCATGCTCAGCCCGAGCGCCGCGTTGACGCTGGTTTCCGTCAGCGGCTTCAGATTGTAGAGGCCTGAAATTCCATAGGCCGCCGGCACCAGATGCTCCGGCAGCCCGGGATCGACGTTCCTCCAGGCGGTGGCGAGCAGGCAGGCGGCGAGATGCCCGCCGGCCGAGTGCCCGGCCGCGACGACCGGCAGTCTGAAGCGCCGCCACAGCGCGGCCGCGGCCTGCTGCAACTCCCAGACGATGTGGCCGAGCTCGACCTGCGGGCAGAGATCATAGCCCGCCACCGCGACCGGGACGCCGAGCCGGTTCGGGCCGCGAGCCAGATGGGAAAAGTAGGACGGCGCCAGGCCCTGCCAGTAGCCGCCATGGATGAACAGGACGATGGCCCGGCTCCTGACCTCGATCGGCTTGAACAGATCGTAGATCTGGCGCGCGCTCTCGCCATAGGAAACGCCGAGCTCGCTCAGCGCCTCGTCGCGATAGGCGGCGGCGTCGGCATGCCAGCCAGCGATGATGGCCGGGTGCTCCGGCACGCGGGCGCGGTTGTTGTATTCGGCTTCGTAATCCGGCGACATGTCGGCTCTGGGTTGGCGCATACCCGGATCGTTGCGGGCGGAAGAGCGTTCTGGCGAGCGCGAGGCTCGCAGGCGCAGCCAGTTTGCGCCATGGCTTTTGACAGGTCGAGCGCCAAACGCCAAGAAGCCGCGCGCCTGCCGCACGGAGACCGCCATGGAAAACCCCGTTCTCGCCGAAGTCCTGCGCGGCGCCCTCGTCGAATCGCGTCATCGCGGCGCGGCGGCCGTGATCGACGCCGACGGCGCGGTCGTGCTGTCGCTCGGCGATATCGACAGGCCGGTGTTCCCGCGCTCTGCCGTGAAGGCGATTCAGGCGCTGCCGCTGATCGAAAGCGGCGCGGCTGATCGCTACAGGTTGAGCGACGCTGAAATCGCGCTCGCCGTGGCCTCGCATTCCGGCGAGCCGGCCCATGCCGAGGCCTCTCTCGCCATGCTCGGGAAGGCAGGGCGCGACGCCGATTGCCTCGAATGCGGAACGCAATGGCCGATGAACGAGGCGGCGGCGCGCGCTATCGCGAAAGCCGGGCGGGAGCCCAGCGCCCTGACCAACAACTGCTCGGGCAAGCATGCCGGCTTCGTCTGCCTCGCCTGCGGCCTCGACGAGGATCCCGCCGGCTACGTCAAGGCGGGCCATGCCGTGCAGCAGGCGGTGCGCGATGCGCTGGAATCGGTCACCGGCGCCGCCCATTCCGCCGAGGCGATGGGCGTCGACGGCTGTTCGATCCCGACCTACGCCGTGCCGCTGCGGTCGCTGGCGCTGGGGTTCGCCCGCTTCGGCATGGGGCATGGCTTTGGCGCCGAACGCGCCAAGGCGGCGGCGCGCATCCGCAGAGCCGTCGCCGCCCACCCCTTCATGGTCGCCGGCGCCGGCCGCTTCGACACCCGCGCGATGGAGGTGCTGGGCGCGCGCACCTTCATCAAGACCGGGGCG
>JAKFWE010000059.1 GCA_021732895.1 Allobosea sp.
TTCCCTTATCACGGCGCGCTTCGCCAACGAGCAGGGTCGGCTGGTCTTCGCGGTGCCGGGCTCGCCGCTCGATCCGCGCGCCGAGGGCGCCAACCTGCTGATTCGCGAAGGCGCGACCCTTTGCGCGGAAGCCTCCCACGTCATCGAGGCGCTGGCGCCGCTGCTGCGTTCGACGCAGCCTTTGGCGACCCCGCCGACCCTCATTCGCGAAGGTCCGCCGCAGGCGCGGCATGAGGCGCTCTGGGACGAGCTGGACCTGCCGGACATCGCGCCGCCGCCGCAGGCTCCGGTTGCCGAGGCGCCCGAGCCGGATCCGCATCCGCTCGCGCACGGCCTCGGGCCCGAGGCAGACCGGAGCGGGCTGCTGGCGCTGCTCGGCGCGACGCCGGTCTCCATCGACGATCTCGTCAGGATCAGCGGCCGCCCCGTGCGCGACGTCCTGCGTGACGTGACCGACCTCGAACTCGATGGCGCGATCAGGCGCCATCCCGGCGGCGCCCTGACGCGTACGCTGACGTGAGCGACGTTCCGTCTCGAAGGCGCCGTCACGTCCCGGGTTGGATGCGCAGGCTCAGCGCCTCGGCCTCCTGCCGCGTCATCTCGAGGAAATAGACCAGTTGCCCGAGCTCGGCGGTTTTCGCCATGGTTCCGAGCTCGCGCAGAAGTTCCTCGATGTAGCGCGCGACCTCCCATTGCAGTCGGCAATGCTGCCGGCGGCAGGCGGCGATCGCGTCATCGCCTGAGAGCGCGAGCCATCCTGACCAGGCGTCGGTCTCCGGTTCTCCTGTCGCCGCGGAAGGGAAATCAGCGGAGGCGGGCATCGCAGGGCTCCTTGGTTGCATGGCCGAGTAATACAACCACAGGTTTTAACAAACCATGTGTCATCGTGTCTGCCACATGGCTGCCGAAGGCTCGCCGGCGCCGTGATTCGCGACCTGGATCGATGCCTCGATCCGCGCCATTTCAAGAAAATAGGCGAGGGTGCTCAGATCGGCTTCGCGGGCGATGGCGCGCAACTCGGAACTGAGAGCCTCGATATACAACGCGGCCTCGAGCCGGGCGCGCTGCAGCCCGTCGCGCGTCGCCGATCGCCGCGCCGGCGCGGCGGCGCGGCGGCGCCCGTCAACCGGCCCAGCCAGGCCGTTGTCAGCCAAGGCGCCGCCGCTTGGCGAATCGTCAGGCTCTGCCTCATCATCTCGCTCCCGATTTCCCATCGGCGACTCCATTCCACGCGCGTCGCGCGCTTTCCCCGAATGTGACGCGAACTCCCGTCAGAATGAGCGAGTTATACAAAGAATACAATCTGTGATTGAAACATTCTGAGCCAGCCGGCGCTCGCCGGCTGGCGGACAGGCGCCGGCGCCGGCGCTGACCGGACGGGCGACCCGGGGCCGCCTATCCGGCTCGCCGCAATCCGGCCGCGATTGGTTCAGCTTGCATTCAAGGCCCACGCGCTACGCGTCGGCATCGACGGTCGAGAACCGTCCGGCCAAGGAGTGTCACCATGAGGTCTCTCAGGCATATCGTCAGCGCCGCCATGTCGGCAGCCGTCATCCTGCCGCTGGGCGCAGTCGCGCCGGCTTTGGCGTCCGGCGCGGTTCGCCCGGTCGATGCCACAAGGATCGACGCCGTTGGCGCGGACTACACCCAGTATCGCGGCCGGGGTGGCCGCGGCTGGGGTGGACGTGGCGCGGCGATCGCGGCGGGGGCGATCGGGCTGGGCATCCTCGGCGGCGCCGCGATCGCGGCGAACCGCAGATCCTATGCCGATCCCTATTACGGCTACGATGGCTACGGCTACGCGCCGGCCTATGGCTATGCGCCCACTTATGGCGCATATGGCGGTTATGCACCGGAATACGACGAGCCGGTGGTGTATGCGCCGCCGCGCCGGGTCTACGGCTATGGGCGCCACCGCGATCCGCGCGAGGGGTTCGTCCTGCCCGACGGCCGGCCCGACCCGGCGCGCCTGCGTTGAAGACGATCGATCGCGCCGACGTCGGCGGTCAAACGAGGCCACGATCGGGCCGATTGGGGAGCAAGCGACCATGTTGATCAAGAAGAACGGGCCGCTCGGGCTGGGGCTGCTCGCCTGCGCGCTGTTCTGGGCGGCGCCCGCCAGCGCGCAGTTCGATCGCGGTTATGATCGCCGCGACAGATATGAGCGTTACGAAAACCTCGATCCCTATGAACGGCGGCGTCACGATGGGCGCGACGATCGTCGCGGCCGCTTCGATCGCGATGAGGGTCGCGGCGAATTCGGCCGGCGGGGACGCGACGACGGGTTCGGCGACCGGCCCCGTGGCAATGCGCGCCCGAGCTTCGCGGGGCCGAGTCTCGAGGAGCAGAAGCGGGCGCTCAAGAACCATCGCGACGCGCAGAAGAAGGCGATCAAGCGGGGCTACGTCCTGCCCCAATAGGCCGCCGACGTGCTGGCGACAGGAAGCGCCTTCGCCTGGTGATGGCGAGGGCGTTCTGCGTTACCGGTCGCCTGTCTCCGGGTCGGACATTCGCAGCAGCCGGTCGAGCGCGCCTTGCAGAATATAGGCGGCCGCCATCTTGTCGATCACGGCCGCGCGCCTGGCCCGCGAGGCGTCGGCGTCGAGCAGAGTGCGGGTCACCGCGAGCGTCGACAGCCGCTCGTCCCAGAATGCGACGGGAAGGCTTGTGAGCGGCGCGAGATTGCGGATGAACGCCCGCGTCGATTGCACGCGCGGACCCTCCGAGCCGTCCATGTTCAGCGGCAGGCCGATGATCAGCCCCGCGACGGCGTGCGTCTCCGCGATCCTGAGCAGGGCCGCCGCGTCCTGGCCGAATTTGACGCGCCTGATCGTCTCCAGCGGCGTCGCGATCCGGCGCTCGACATCCGACAGCGCCAGCCCGATCGTCTTGCTGCCGAGATCGAGGCCCAGCAGCCGCGCATGGTCCGGCAGGTCGAGAAATCTGTCCAGCGCAACGATGTTGATCGACATGTCCGCTCGCCGGTAGCACGCGCCCCCCGTCCAGGCGAGCGGCGCGTGCCGGAAGCCCATCCTGCGCCGGCTGTCAGTTCTGCGGCGTCACGCCGGCGGCCTTGAGCGAAACCGCCCATTTGTCGACCTCGGCGAGGAAGCGCCTGGCGTGCGCCTCGCGCGTCCACTCGGCTTCCGGGAAAACGCTCGTCCCGAAACCCTTGAACTTCTCGACGACGGCCGGCTGCTTCAGCGCCTCGCGCAGCGCCGCGTTGACCTTGTCGAGCACGGGCGCGGGCGTGCCCTTGGGCGCGTAGAGCCCATGCCAGATCGTCATTTCGAGGTCGGTTCCGGCCTCTTTCGCGGTCGGGATCGTCGGCAGAATGTCCAGGCGCTCCGTCGAGGTCACGGCGTAGGCGCGGATTTTCTCGCCCTGGATCTGCGGCACGGCCGAGGTCGACTGGTCGCAAAGGATGTCGATCTGGCCGCCGACGAGATCGTTCATCGCCGGGCCGGTGCCGCGATAGGCGACCTGGGCGAATTTCGCGCCGAGCTGCTGCGACATCAGCACCGCGCAGAGATGCGAGTTGGAGCCGACGCCGGCATGCGCGACGGTCAGCTTGTCGGCGTTGGCCTTGGCGTAGGCGAAGAAGCCCTTCGCATCGGTCGCGGGCAGGGCCAGCTTGCTGGCGACGACCATCGGCCCGGTGTTGACCAGACCGATCGGCAGGAAATCGGTTTTCGTGTCGTAGCCGAGATTGCCGTAGAGCGCCGGCGCGGCCGCCAGCGCCAGGTGGTGGATCAGCAGGGTGTGGCCGTCGGGCGCCGCGGCCGCCAGGCGCTTGGCGCCGGCGGTGCCGCCCGCGCCGGCGACGTTCTCGACCAGCACCGTCTGGCCCAGCGTCTTGCTCATCTGCTCGCCGAGCAGCCTGGCGATGACGTCGCTCGGGCCGCCCGCCGCGAAAGAGACGATGATCGTCACCGGCTTGGTCGGGTAGGTCTGCGCCAGCCCGGCCCCGGGCAGCGCCATCGCCAGAAGTCCGGCCAGCGCGAGGCGCCGGGTCTGCGTCGAAAACATCGTCATCCTGTATCCTCCGTTTCAAAAGAGTTCCGCTCTGCGGCGGTTTGGGTCGGAAATGAATAGGCTTTCGGGGCGGCGCTGTCAGCGCAGCTCCGACAGGTAGTGCGCTTCCTCCGTCAGGCAAAGGCTGAGCCGCCGCTCCACCGGCGCGCCGTCGAGACCGAGCGCGATCCGGTCGATCGACAGCGCCGGGCGTCCCGCCTCGACGCCGAGCAGCGCCGCCTCGTCGCCGTCGAGCGCCACGGCCTTGAGCCGCTCGCGCGCCTGGGCGACGGTGACGCCATAGCGCGTTGCGTAGAGCCCGTAGAGGTTATTGGGAATCGCGACCGACTCAAGCCCCGGAAACAGCCGTTCCGGCAGGCTCAGCGTTTCGACGATCGTCGGCCTGGCGTCGAGGAGGCGCACGCGCTGGATGCGGATGACCGGGTCGTCCTCGTTCAGCTCGAGCCCGTCGCGTTCGGCCGCGTCGGCGGGTGCGATCAGGATCGAGAGCACCCGGCTGTCGGGGAAGCGCGGCGCGCCATGGTCGGGCGTCAGCTTGAAATACTGGAACAGGATGCGCCGCTCGTCATGCTGCGCCACGAAGGTGCCGCGCCCCTGGCGGCGCACCAGCAGGTTCTGGGCCGCCAGCTCGTCGAGCGCCTTGCGCACGGTGCCCTGGCTGACGCCGATCTCGGCCGCGAGCTGGCCTTCGCTCGGAAGGCTCGCCCCCGGGGGCCAGACGCCGTCGGCGATGCGCCGCACGAAGATCGCCTTGACCTGGGCGTAGAGCGGCCGGAAGCCCAGCGTCTCGACCATGTCGCCGCCGCCGGCTTGGATTGCATTTTCGAGCTTGTGCCCTGTCATATGTCTTATATAAGACTAAGTCAGAGCGCGGTCGAGCCCCATTTTGTCGCCGCGCCGCCGATCGCCGCAAAGGAGCGCAAGATGAGCAAGCCCCATCTCCTGGTGCATGAGAAGAAGGATACCGTCGGCGTCGTGGTCGTCGAGGGACTGAAGGCCGGGACCGACATGCTCGGCGTGGTCACGCATGACAATTCCGATTTCCGCCTGACCGCCAAGATGGACATCCCGATCGGCCACAAGGTCGCGCTCAAGGACATCAAGAAGGGCGATACGCTCTGGAAATACGGCCAGGACATCGGCGTCGCCAAGGCTGATGTGAAGCAGGGCGAGCACCTGCATGTCCACAACGCCAAGACCAAGCGCTGGTGAACGGGCTGAACTCGCTCTGAAACACCGCAGTCATCCTGGACAAGCGGCGAAGCCGCGCCGATCCGGGATCCATGCCTGAGCCGTTCCGGAATGGATCCCGGGTCTCCCTCCGGTCGCCCGGGATGACATCGCCCACCCAGACAAACCGGCTCCCGCCAGCGGTCGAGCCACCGCAACAGGAAGGACAACGCCATGTCGATCGTCGCCAATTTCGATCTCGTGAAGGGCAAGCTCGCCCGCATCAAGGGCCGCAAGATCGAGGCGCCCGAATTCAAGGCCCCGATGGTGAAGCGTCCGAGCGGCCGCAGCCTCGACGCCTTCCATGGCTGGCGCCGCGAGAACGGCCGGGTCGGCGTCCGCAACCACGTCCTGCTGCTGCCGCTCGACGACCTCTCCAACGCCGCCTGCGAGGCGGTCGCCAACAACATCAAGGGCACGCTGGCGATCCCGCATGCCTATGGCCGGCTCCAGTTCGGCGAAGACCTCGAAATCCATTTCCGCACCCTGATCGGCACCGGCTCGAACCCCAACGTCGCCGCCGTCGTCGTCATCGGCATCGAGGATGGCTGGACCAAGCGCGTCGTCGACGGCATCGCCAAGACCGGCAAGCCGGTGGTCGGCTTCGGCATCGAGGGCCATGGCGACATCGCCACGATCGCCAAGGCGTCCTACTGCGCGAAGGAGTTCGTGCAGTGGGCGAGCGAATTGCAGCGCGAGAAATGCGGCATCGAGGAGCTCTGGGTCTCGACCAAATGCGGCGAGTCCGACACCACGACGGGTCTCTCCTCGTGCCCGACCGTCGGCAACATGTACGACAAGTGGATCCCGCGCGGCGTCTACGGCGTCTTCGGCGAGACCTCCGAGATCACCGGGGCCGAACATCTCTGCAAGGCGCGCGCGGCGACGCCGGAGGTCGGCGAGCGCTGGTACAAGATGTGGAAGGCGTATCAGGAGGACGTGATCGAGGCCCACAAGACCGACGACCTCTCGGATTCGCAGCCGACCAAGGGCAACATCGCCGGCGGCCTGACCACGATCGAGGAGAAGGCGCTCGGCAATCTCGAAAAGATCGGCCGCGAGTGCAAGTTCATCGACATCCTGCAGCCGGCCGAGGCGCCCTCCAAGGGGCCGGGGCTCTACTACATGGACACCTCGTCGGCGGCGGCGGAATGCGTCACCCTGATGGCGGCGGGCGGCTATGTCGTCCACACCTTCCCGACCGGGCAGGGCAACGTGATCGGCAATCCGATCGTCCCGGTGATCAAGATCACCGGCAATCCCAAGACGATGCGCACCATGCCGGAGCATATCGACGTCGACGTCTCGGGCATTCTGCGCCGCGACCTGACGATCCCGCAGGCCGGCGACGCGCTGATCCAGAACATCGTGCGCACCGCCAACGGCCGGCTTACGGCGTCGGAGGCGCTCGGCCACCGCGAGTTCTCGATGACGAAGCTCTATCGTTCGGCCTGAGGCGGGTCTCCGAAACCCTTCCTCGCCAGAGACGGAGCGCCTGCCTCGATGTCAGCGACATCCCTCTCGCCGGCGGCATGGCGACCGCTCGCCGCCGGCTTTGCGCTGTCGCTGGCCGTCGCCGTCGTCTCGTTCGTCGCCGAGCCCTGGCTCAAGGCGCTGGGCGGCGGGCGCGTCGGCGTGCCGGCGATCGTGATCGCGCTGGTCATCGGCATGCTGCTGCA
>JAKFWE010000103.1 GCA_021732895.1 Allobosea sp.
GATGGACGTCGACGCCTTGCGGCTCGGCGACGGGGTGACGCTTCGCCAGGCCGGCTTCGCACTGCGTTCGGATTTCGACGGCGTTCGGATCGAGGAGCTTTCGGGCCGGTTCGGCGGCGGTGTGTTCGCCGGCAGGCTGGCGCTGCGGCGGGAGGGCGGGCTGGCCCAGGTCTCGGGCCGCGTCGACCTCACGGATGTCGATCTCGCCGGCCTCAGCGGCGGCGCGCTGACGGGCCGGATGACGGGCCGGCTCGAGGCCGGGGGATCGGGCGAGAGCCCGGCCCGGCTGATCGCCGGACTCGGCGGGGCGGGGTCGATCAGGTTGCGCGAGGCCAGCCTGGTCCGGTTCGACCCGGCGGCCTACGGTCGCGTCATCGCCGCGACCGGGGAAGACGCATCCGAGAGCGAGACGTCGCGGCTGCAGGGCCGGGTCGCGCAGGCGCTCGACGGGGCGGCCTGGCGGCTCGGCGACGTCGAGGCGTCGTTCACGCTCGCCGGCGGCCTCGCCCGTCTGCAGCCGCTGCTCTTCGAGCGGGCAGGGTTGCAGGCCGAGGCGAGCGGGACGGTCGATCTGCGGGCGCTGAGCGCCGATCTCCGGCTGGCGCTGAAGCCGCTCGGGCCGCTGCCCAAGGGCTGGCCGCAGGCCGCCCCGCAGATCGGCGTCGCCTGGCGCGGCCCGCTCTCCGGTCTGCGGCGCGAGACCGACGTCAACGCGCTCGCCAATGTCGTGGCGGCGCGGGCGCTGGCGCGCGAGATCGCCCGCGTCGAGGCGTTCGAGGCGGAGGCGCGCGAGCGCGGCATGCACGCCAGGCGCCTGCGGGCGGAACGCGAAATGGCCGAGAACGCCCGCAAGCTCGCCGAATTCCTGCGCATCCAGGAAGAGCGACGCCTCGCGGAGGAAGCGCGCCTGCGGGCCGAGGAGGCGAAGCGGCTGGCGGAAGAGGCGAGGCGGGCGGCGGAGGAGGCGAGGCGGCAGGAGGCGCAGCGCGCGGAGGAGGCGCGCCGGGCGGAGGAGGCGCGTCGCCGGGCCGAGGCGGAGGAGCGGATCCGCGCTGCGGCCGAGGAGCGCGCCAGGCTCGCAGAGGAGCGGGCGCGGGCCGCCGCCGCGCGCGCCGCGTCCCAGCAGCCGGCGGCGCAGCCCGGCCCGCTCGTCCTGCCCGGCGCGCCGCAGGCCGGCACGCCGGCCGGCGAAGCGCCTCCGCTGGCCCCGCCGATCCGGATCCTGCCGGCGCCGCAGCCCTTCTCCGGAACGCGTCCGCCCGGCTGAAGCGTCCTGAGGCGCTGATTCAGGTCGTTGCCTGATTGATTCGGATTATCGACGCAGTCCGTTGATGTCGCTGATCAATCGCCTGACGTGCGCCGGCGGTGATGCGCCAGCGCGTGCAGGCGCAGCGCGGAGGAGAGGTTGGTCTTGCCGCGCGCCTGATCGACCTCCGCGACAAGCGCCGCCAGCGTCCTGCCCTCGCCGGCCGCGATCTCCTTCAGCGCCGTCCAGAACGGTTCCTCCAGCGAGACGCTGGTGCGGTGCCCGGCGATGGCGAGCGAGCGCTTTTCCCGCCGCGTCACCGATCGCGTCCGGAGGCGTCTGGCGGCGCCTCGGCGCCGGGCAGGCGGTGGCCGTCCAGTTCGCGGGCGGCCTTGTCCCGCAGCGCTTCGGTCAGCCCGCGCTCAGCCTTCGTCCGGCCGAAGGCGACGCGGTTCTCCGCGGCCTGACGCTGCGCTTCGGCGCGGGCGCGCTGCTTGCGGGCGCGGCGCAGGTTGACGATCTCGGCCATCGCCCGGCGCCCTCAATCCGGCCCCAGCATGCGCTGCGGCCTGACGACCTCGTCGAACAGCGCCGCCTCGACGCCCGCGCGCAAGGCCTCCTCGCGCAGGGTCGTGCCATTGTGGTGGGCCGCCTTGGCGATGTTGGCGGCCCGGTCGTAGCCGATCGCCGGCGCGAGCGCCGTCACCAGCATCAGCGAGCGCGACAGCAGTTCCTCCAGCCTCGCTTCGTTGGCGACGATGCCCTCGACGCAATGCTGCCGGAAACTGTCGGCCGCATCCGCCAGCAGCCTGACCGACTGCAGGAAGGCCGCCGCGATCGCCGGCTTGAACACGTTCAGCTCGAAATGGCCCTGGCTCGCGGCGAAGCCGATCGTCGCCTGGTTGCCGTGCACCCGCGTCGCCACCATGGTCAGCGCCTCGGCCTGCGTCGGGTTGACCTTGCCGGGCATGATCGAGGAGCCCGGCTCGTTCTCGGGCAGGTCGATCTCGCCCAGGCCCGAGCGCGGGCCCGACGCCATCAGGCGGATGTCGCCGGCGATCTTGAACAGGTCGCCGGAGAGCGCGGCGAGCGCGCCATGGGCGGCGGCGAGCGCGCCATGGCTGGCGAGCGCCTCGAACAGGTTGCCGGCGGGGCGGAAGGGCAGGCCGGTCAGCGACGCGACCTCGGCGGCGAAGAGCGCCGAGAAGTCGCGATGGGTGTTGAGCCCGGTGCCGACGGCGGTGCCGCCCTGCGCGAGCGCGTGGAGGCCGCCGAGCGAGGCCTCGATCCGCCCGATGCCGAGACGGACCTGCGCGGCATAGCCGGAAAACTCCTGGCCGAGGGTCACCGGCGTGGCGTCCTGGAGATGGGTGCGGCCGATCTTGACCAGCCCGGCGAAGACCTCGGCCTTGCCCGTCAGAGCTTTCTCGAGCCCGCGCAGGGCCGGCAGAAGCAGGCGCGTCAAGTCGAGCGCCGCGGCGATGTGCATCGCCGTCGGGAAGCAGTCGTTGGAGGACTGGCCGCGATTGACGTGATCGTTGGGATGGACCGGGCTCTTGGCGCCGAGCGCCGCGCCGAGAAGTTCGTTGGCGCGGTTGGCGAGCACCTCGTTGACGTTCATGTTCGACTGGGTGCCCGACCCGGTCTGCCAGATGACCAGCGGGAAATGCGCGTCGAAGCGGCCGGCCAGAGCCTCGTCGGCGGCCTGGCCGATCGCGCCCGCGACCCGCTGGTCGATCAGCCCCAGGCGCGCGTTGACATGGGCGGCGGCCTTCTTGACCAGCGCGAGCGCGTGCACCAGCGGCAGCGGCATGCGCTCGTTCTCGCCGCCGATGCGGAAGTTCTCGAGCGAGCGCTGCGTCTGCGCGCCCCAGTAGCGATCGGCTGGCACGGCGATCGGCCCGAAGGAATCGGTTTCCGTGCGCGTTTCGGCCATGATCGGAATTCAGGTTTTTTTCCGGAAGGAATCGAGGCTGACGACCTGTGCGCCGCCGGCCTCATCGTCAGGCTGGCCGGCGTTCACCGCCGCGTCCTTGCCGGCGCTCCGGCTGGCGCCGGCCCCTGGCGCCTCGTCGGGCTTCGGCTTGATCGCCGGCAGTCCGGCCGCAGGCTTGCGCGCCGGCAGCGCGACGGGCGCCGGGGCCGCGAGGCTGGGCTCCGAGCCGGCGCCGCGCAGGGCCTTGCCCGGCCCGGCCGCGGCCGGCGGCTCCGGCTGAGCCGCCGTCTCTTCCGGCTCGGCCTGCGTCTCGAATTTCAGGCCGAACTGCACGGAGGGATCGAAGAAGGTCGTGATCGCGTCGAACGGAACCAGAAGGCGCTCCGGAACGCCGGAGAAAGACAGGCCGACCTCGAAGGCGTGCTCGCCGATCGACAGATCCCAGAACTGGTGCTGCAGCACGATCGTCATCTCGTCGGGATGCTTGTCGCGCAGGCGCTGCGACATCCGCACGCCCGGCGCCGTGGTCCGGAAGGTGACGTAGAAGTGATGCTCGCCTGGCAACCCGTCCCGCGCCGCATCGGACAAAATCTTGCGAACGACACCCTTCAGCGCCTCCTGCACCATCAGGTCGTAGCGAAGGATATCCTTTGGCATCGTCCGGGGATTCCGCTTCCGCTTTCGTCTCGGGCTCCGGCTGGAGCCGGCAGGCGCAAAAAGAAGTGGAGGCTTCTGTTGCCAGGCGCCTCCGGGCCCCGCCTTACGCCGCTAAACGCAAGGACTTGGGTTTGGGAACCTGCACCGCTTACGCGGCGACGGCGACCCGAGCATTGTTGTCGTTGGCAACTATGCTTTTGGCCCGATAACGGCGGAACCATGCCGAGCAAAAGAACGGCCTTTACACTCTCGTCGATCCTATTTCGCCCCCGCCAAAGCCCTGCCGCTCGCGCCGCGGGGCTGGTCTGCCGCTTGCGCGATCGACCTCCCCGAGCTTGCGCCGCAGGGCTGTGGTGGAGGCGCCGGGTACCGCCCCCGGGTCCGAAAAGCTTATTCCGACGTCCGTTTATCGCCATAGCCGTTCTTGCGAACGGCAAACCGAATATAGGGGCGGACGCGCCGCGGGGAAAGGGAGCATCTCGCTTTCCCCCGAAAAGCCGCGCGAGCGCCGCCCGTGGCGGCTCGCGGCGGCTTGCGGGCCTCGCTCTCGCGCGGCTCAGCGCAGGATCGCGCCGTCGCGCGCGTCGATATCGATCGCCGCCTCGACGCCGGCGCGGTCCCTGCCGGCGATCTCCCAGCGCTCGCCGACGAGAGCGATCTCCTCGACATGATCGAGGCCATGGCTCCAGGCGATGCGGCGGGCGTCGGCCTCGTCGATGGCGAGGGGCGCGAATTGACGGACGACGCGGGCGTCCACTCCGGCGAGAGCGGGAGCGCCGGGGGTCGCGAAGACCAGCAGGCAGGCGAGAAGCGCCAAGGGACCCATGAGGACAACCTCACCAGTTCATTTTCCGTTTCACCCCGCACCGCCTGCCGAGAGATGGAGACAGGTTCACGCCGCGCCACTCCCGGGCCGATCAAGGCCGATCCCGATCGCGTGAACGCCGGCTGTGCAAAGCTCTTCCGAGACGGCGATCGGATGAGGCGCCGGCCGCCGGGAGACGCTAGAACGTCGTTTTCCGCGAGATTCGTCATGCTTGCCTATCACGACCTGCTGCGGCGCATCCTGAGCGACGGCGTGCGCAAGACCGACCGCACCGGCACGGGCACGATCGCCGTCTTCGGCCACCAGATGCGCTTCGATCTGGCGCAGGGCTTCCCGCTGCTGACGACCAAGAAGCTGCATCTGAAGTCGATCATCCACGAACTGATCTGGTTCCTGCGCGGCGACACCAACATCGCCTATCTGCGGGAAAACGGCGTCACCATCTGGGATGAGTGGGCCGACGCCGGCGGCGATCTCGGCCCGGTCTATGGCCGGCAGTGGCGCTCATGGCCCGCGCCGACGAGGGACGCGCCGAACGCGACCATCGACCAGATCGCCTGGGTCGTCGATGAAATCCGGCGCAATCCCGATTCGCGCCGGCTGATCGTCTCGGCCTGGAATCCGCCGGACATTCCGAAGATGGCGCTGGCGCCGTGCCATTGCCTGTTCCAGTTCTTCGTCGAGCCGGTCGCGGACGGGCCGGGCAAGCTCTCCTGCCAGCTCTACCAGCGCTCGGCCGACGTGTTCCTCGGCGTGCCCTTCAATATCGCCAGCTACGCCCTGCTGACCCATATGGTGGCGCAGGTGACCGGGCTCGGCGTCGGCGATTTCGTGCATTCCCTCGGCGACACGCATCTCTATGTGAACCATCTCGACCAGGCGAAACTGCAATTGTCGCGGGAGCCGCGGCCGCTGCCGACGCTGAGGCTCAATCCCGAGGTGACCCGGCTGGAGAATTTCCGCTTCGAGGACGTGACGATCGAGGGCTATGAGCCCCATGCCGCGATCAAGGCGCCGATCGCGGTATGACCCTCCTCATCCGCCCCGCCCGGCCCGACGAGGCCGGTCTCGTCCTCGCCTTCATCCGCGAACTGGCGGAATACGAAAGGCTGCCGCACGAGATCGAGGCGACCGAGGCCCATGTCGCGGCCTCGCTGTTTTGCGAGCAGCCGCGCGTTTTCTGCGACATCGCGGAATGGGAGGGCGAGCCGGTCGGCTTCGCCGTCTGGTTCTACACCTATTCGACCTTTCGCGGCCGGCATGGCGTCTGGCTCGAGGATCTCTACGTGCGCGAGGCGGCGCGGGGGAAAGGCGTCGGCAAGGCGCTGATGGCCGGCCTCGCGCGACGCTGCCTCGACGAGGGGCTGGTGCGGCTGGCCTGGTGGGTGCTGAACTGGAACGAGCCGTCGCGGGCGTTCTACCGCTCGCTCGGCGCGAGGGCGCAGGACGAATGGACGGTCAAGCGGCTCGAGGGAGAGGCGCTGGCCCGGCTGGCGGAGGCAGGCTGAGATGCCGGCGCTGCCCATCGTCATCATCGCGGCGGTCGCCGACAACGGCGTGATCGGGAACGACAACCGGCTGGTCTGGCGTCTCCGGACCGATCTCAGACGGTTCCGCGCGCTGACGCTGGGACGGCCGGTCTTGATGGGCCGCAAGACGTTCCTGTCGATCGGCAGGCCGCTGCCCGGGCGCGAGAGCGTCGTCCTGACGCGCGATTCCGGCTTTTCGGCCAACGGCGTCCATGTCGCCAACGACCTTCCGGCAGCGCTCGTGCTGGGGCGCGAACTCGGCGCGGCCCTGGGCGCCGATGCCGTGATGGTCGCCGGCGGCGCCGATCTCTACGCGCAGACGCTGCCGCTCGCGGCGAGGCTCGAACTGACCCGCGTCCACGCCAGCCCTCCGGGCGACGCCGTTTTCCCGTACTGGGACCCGTCCGATTTCAACCTGTGTCGCGAAGATCACCATCCCGCCAGCGCCGATGACGAACACGCGTTCAGCTTCGAGCGCTGGGGCCGGAAGAGCGCGGGTTCGGGCTCCACAACCTGAACGGGTTTCTGCCTCGGAAACTCGCGACACAGGCAGGCAAGGTCGCTGCGCGTCGAAGAAAAGGTTGCGCGGTTGACGAATCCGTGGCGCATGCCCAAGTCACAGCAGCCTGCGGCGCGGGCCGGGCGCCCGCGAGGGCGTCGATGGGCTGACAGAACTCCGGCGACCGCCTATTGCGCAGCCGGGATCAATAACAGGGGAACGGCGCGCTTATGCCTTGGAGCAACC
>JAKFWE010000235.1 GCA_021732895.1 Allobosea sp.
TCGGCCGCGTCGGTCGCGACGCATATCCTCTACAACGCCAGGCTCTACGACACCGCCGCCGCCGCCATCGCCGATCTCAACCACGTGCTCGCCACCACCGCCCGCGAGCGCGGCCAGATGAAGCGCGTCGTCACCCCGGCGGAAGCGATGGGCCCGCTGGCCGGCAGGATCGGCGGCGGCGAACGCGTCGGCATCCTGTTCGGGCGCGAGCGCATCGGGCTGACCAACGAGGAAATCTCGCTGGCCGACGCGATCCTGACCTTCCCGGTCAACCCCGCCTTCGCCTCGCTCAACCTGGCGCAGGCGGTGCTGCTCTGCGGCTATGAATGGTTCAGGGCGACCGGGGGCGAACCGCCCTTTCGCGAGAACAACCCCTCCCCGCCGGCGAGCCGCGAAACGGTCTTCTCGATGTTCGCCTATCTCGAGGCGGAGCTCGACCTGTGCGGCTTCTTCCCGCCCGGCAAGAAGGAGATCATGACGCCGAACCTGCGCGACATCCTGCATCGGCTCAGCCTGACCGAGCAGGAGGCGCGCACGCTGCGCGGCGTCTTCAAGTCGCTGGTCGAGGGGCCGCGCCGCCGCAAGCCCGGGCCGCCGCAAGGCGCCTGACCGGATCGCCGGTCGCGATTGTGTGATCGCCGCGACCGCGCCCCAATCGCGGCCATCTATTGCAGCGCACAAGACAGGGCGCATCATGCGTCCGTCACGGAATCTGGACACAGGCCGCATGCTGGATCGCCGGAGCTTCCTGATGGGATCGACCATGCTCGCGGCGAGCCTCGCCGGCGCGCGCGCGCAGGCCGCGTCGGACGCCGACGTCGTCGTCATCGGCGCGGGCGCGGCCGGAATCGCCGCCGGCCACGCCCTGCGCGCCGCCGGCCGCAAGGCGGTGATCCTCGAGGCGCGCGGCCGCGTCGGCGGGCGCACCCATACCGACGCCTCGCTCGGCCCCGCCTTCGACGCCGGCGCGATGTTCATCCACTGGGCCGAGCGCAACCCGTGGGTCCAGATCGCCGCCGGCCTCGGCGTCGCGACCGCGCCGGAGCCGTGGGGCGGCGGCTTCCGGCTCTTCGCCGGCGGCCAGCCCATGGCCGACGCCGACCGGATGAAGCGGCGCGGCGTCTTCGGCCAGATCGACCGGCGGCTCGAAACGGTCGATATCAGCGCGCGCGATCTCTCGATCGCCGAACTGCTCGGCGATCTCGGCCCCGAGCAAGGCCCTATCGCCGCCAGCGGCCTCCTGCTCTCGATCGGCGAGGAGGCGAGCCGGATTTCGGCGCGCGACTACCAGCGGCTCTGGGCCGGCGACGACCTCGTGGTGCCCGGCGGCTACGGCAACCTCGTCGCGCGCCATGCGCAGGGGCTAGACATCCGGCTCAACCAGCCGGTTTCGGCCGTCGCCTGGGACGGCCCCGGCGTCGCCGTCACCACGCCATCGGGGACGCTGCGCGCCGCGGCCTGCATCGTCACCGTCCCGGTCGGCGTGCTCAAGGCCGGCGCGATCCGCTTCACACCGGGGCTGCCGGCGCGCACCCGCGACGCGCTCGCCGGAATCGGAATGGGCGCGCTCACCAAGATCGCCCTGAAGGTCGAGGGCGACCGCTTCGGCATCACGCCCGATTCGACCTATCTCGAGGCCGGATCGCCGGGCGCGATGATCAGCTTCGACATGTTCCCCGGCGACGCCGACATCGTCGTCGGCTATTGCGGCGGCGACCATGCCCGCGCGCTCTCGCGTGCGGGCGCGGCCGCGGCCGGCGCGCATGTCACGGACCTGCTGGCGACCATGGTCGGCGGCGAGTTCCGCAAGGCTGTGAAGGGCGTCTCCTTCCCGGCCTGGTGGACCGATCCCCACGCGCTGGGCTCCTATTCGGTCTGCCTGCCGGGCCATGAGACGGCGCGCGACGCGCTGGCCGAGCCCGTCGGCGGCCGGCTCTGGCTCGCCGGCGAGGCGACAGCCGGCGGCGGCGCGATGACGGTCGGCGGCGCGACGCTGGCGGGCCGGGCGGCGGCGGCGGCCGTGGCCCGGATCAAGGTCTGAGCAGCCGTCATAGCTCCAGCTCCCAGTTCTGCCCGACCAGGTCGCGCCCGAAGGAGTGATGCTTCTCCTCGGCGATCAGCCGGAACCCTTCGGCGAGATAGATCGCGCGGGCGGCGTGCAGGATGTCGTTGGTCCACAGCACCATGCGCCGGTATCCGGTCGCGCGCGCGAACCCGATCGCCTCACGCACCAGCGCCTTGCCGAGCCCGAACCCTTGCGCCCGCGCCTCGACCAGCACGAGCCGGAGCTTCGCCACCTCGTCGCCCTCGCGCAGCACGAAGGCCGAGCCGACCGGCGCGCCCTCGAGCTCGGCGATGAAGCAGCGCTCGCGCCCCGGCCTGAACTCGCGCAGGAACTTCGCCGCGATCTCCGCCACCAGCGCCTCGAAGGAGGCGTCCCAGCCGTATTCCTCGGCATAGAGCCGGCCATGCGCGGAGATCACCCAGCCGATGTCGCCGGGCCGATGCTCGCGGATCACCGGAACGGCGCGCGCGCGGCCCTCGCCCGACAGCAGTGCCTGCGCCGCCTCGAGCGCCGCCACCAGCGCGCCGCGCCCGCTCTCCGGCAGCCGCCGCAGGATCGCGCGCGCCTGATCGCGCGAGGCTGCGTCGAGCGGCGCGAACGCCGCCCGCCCCTGCGCGGTCAGGCGCAGCGGCCGCGCCCGCGCGTCGCGCGCCGAGCGCTCCCTCTCCAGCCAGCCCATGGCGGAAAAGCGCTTCAGGATGCGCGACAGATAGGCAGGATCGAGACAGAGATCGCGCGCCAGCTCGCCGGCGAGCCAGCCGTCTCGCTGCGCCAGTTCATAGAGCACGCGCGCCTCCGTGAGCGCGACGCCGGACCCGTGCAGGCTGCCGCCGAGCGCGCCGACCCAGCTCGTGTGGAAGCGGTTGAAGCGGCGGATGGCCGCGATGGCGGACGCGTCGGGATCGATCGTCTGGGCTGGCGGCATGGCGACCTCGGGTGAACATCGTCACGCGACTTAGTGGACAAAGTCAACTAAATTGATCCTGCGCGTTCCGGTTTCTTGACCCGGCCTTAACCCGGCTCTGGCGCAATCGCGCGATCGCCCATCCCGCACGGTCTTCCGGCATGTCGCTCGATCTTCTGGCCGGAACGGTCCACGCCGCGCTGACGCTGCCGCCGGCCCGCCCGACTATCCTCGTCTTCGATTCCGGCCTCGGCGGGCTGACCGTGCTGGCGCAGGCCAGCCGCGCGCGGCCCGACGCCCGCTTCGTCTACGCCGCCGACGACGCCGGCTTTCCCTATGGCCGGCTCGACGAGGCGCAACTCGTCGCGCGCGTGCTGGCGGTGATGGAGCGGCTGGTCGCTCGCTGCCGGCCCGATCTCGTGGTGATCGCCTGCAACACCGCCTCGACGCTGGTCCTGCCGGCGCTGCGGGCGCGCTTTGCGATCCCGTTCATCGGCACGGTGCCGGCGATCAAGCCGGCCGCGGAACTGACCAGAAGCGGCCTGATCAGCGTGCTGGCGACGCCGGGAACCGTGGCGCGCGACTACACGCGAGAACTGATCGCGAGCTATGCCGCCGGCTGCGAGGTCACGCTGGTCGGGTCGAGCCGGCTCGCCGGCCTCGCCGAAGCCGTGCTGAGGGGCGAGCCGGTCGACGATGGCGCCATCGCAGCCGAGATCGCGCCCTGCTTCGTCGAGGCCGGCGGCGCACGCACCGATGTGATCACCCTCGCCTGCACGCATTATCCGCTGCTGCTGGAGCGGATGAAGCGGCTCGCGCCATGGGACGTGACCTGGATCGACCCGGCGCCCGCGATCGCGCGGCGCATGACGCAATTACTTGGTCAGGCGCCGCCCGCGCGCGCGCCGGCGAGCGACGCGCCCGCGATTTTCACCGGTGGAGCCGGCATGACCGGCCCGCTGCGCATCGCGCTCGCTGGCCTTGGTCTCGCCGAGGTCATGGTCGAGCCGATGCCGCTGGCGAACTGAACGGCGGTTTGACAAATCGCCCTCCGCATGGTTCTAGACCGGCGTCGCGCGGGCCGGAAACGGCCCGCGCGACTTTTTCCGCACCCGCGATCCGCTCTTGCGAGAGCCGGATCTGTCGCCCTGGAGACAGGGACAGGAGGGCGCGGTCCTCACTCGCGAACTCAAGAGGACACGCGACATGTCGAAGCGCCACGAGGCGAAATACAAGATTGACCGTCGTCTCGGTCAGAACATCTGGGGCCGCCCGAAATCCCCGGTCAACCGCCGCGAATACGGCCCCGGCCAGCACGGCCAGCGCCGCAAGGGCAAGCCGTCCGATTTCGGCACGCAGCTGCGCGCCAAGCAGAAGCTCAAGGGCTATTACGGCTCGATTTCGGAGAAGCAGTTCCGCCGCTACTACGCCGAGGCGATCCGCCTCAAGGGCGATTCCGGCGAGAACCTGATCGGCCTGCTGGAGCGGCGCCTCGACGCGGTGATCTACCGCGCCAAGTTCGTGCCGACCGTCTTCGCCGCCCGCCAGTTCGTCAACCACGGCCACGTCACCGTGAACGGCAAGCGCGTCAACATCGCCTCCTACCAGGTCAAGCCGGGCGACGTGATCGCGGTCAAGGAGAGCTCGCGCCAGCTTGCGATCGTCATCGAGTCGGCCCAGCTCGCGGAACGCGACGTGCCGGACTATCTCGACGCCGACCACAACAAGTCGACCGCCACCTTCACCCGCACGCCGACGCTCACGGACGTGCCCTATGCGGTGCAGATGGAGCCGAACCTGGTGATCGAGTTCTACTCGCGCTGATTCAATGTCTCTGCGTCAGCCCGCAAGGCGCTGGCTGGACTCGCAAAAAGGGGCGGCTCGCGAGAGCCGCCCCTCTTTTTTCACCGGCTTTCGGCGCCTCACAGATGCGAGCCGGCCTCGTCGCGGAAGACGTAGCAGCCGAGCCCGAGGCAGCCGATCAGGATCGAGATGCCGTAGGGGCCGAGCAGGCAAAGCAGGAAGACGCTGGCGATGAAGCCGCGCATCAGCCAGGTGCGGGTTGATGTTTTCATGGCTCGGCCCTCGGGCGAATTCATGTAACGAAGCGTAAACATGGAAGAATGAACTCAATTTGAATGATTATGGTAAACGTTTGCAAAGCATGATTCTCCCGTCGTCCGGCCGGTCGCGGCGCGTTGTCGGGGCCCGCTGACGCGATCGCGCGACTCAGCTACGTCTGGCCTTCCGGCCTTTCGAAGGATCAGACCCATGAAGACGATGTTCGCAGCGCTCGGCCTGATTTGCATCACCTCGCTCGCCCTGCCCGGCCTCGCTCAGGCGCAGACCCAGAGTTGCGCCGTGCAGGCGACCGAGAAGAAACTCGCCGGCGCCGCCAAGACCAGCTTCCTGACCAAATGCGAGAAGGACGCCGGCGCAGCCTGCGACAAGCAGGCCGCGGAGAAGAAACTCAATGGCGCGGCGAAGACCAGCTTCACCGGCAAATGCGTCCGGGACGCGGTCGGCGCCTGAATTCCGCCTGACATGAAACAGGGCGGCTCCCGGGAGCCGCCCTCGCAGATCATCGCCGTGCTGATGGCGTCGCCGTCGGCTCAGCCGCGATCGTCCCAGCCGCGATGCTCGCGCCAGCGCCGCGAGCCGCCGTCATGGTCCCGGTCGCGTCCGCCGCGGCGATCCTCCCAGCGGTCGCGCATCCGCTCCATGTGTCCGCGCCCTTCGGCCATGGCCTCGCGCACGGCGCGGCGCGCCACCGTCTTCTGCTCGTCGCTGAGCGTGGTCCAGAGCGGGCGCACCGCGTCGGCCAGCGCCTTGGTGCGGGTGGCGCGGTCGGAGAGGCGGCCGGACATCGCGTCGAGCTTCTCCATGATGTCGGAATCGCGCCAGGCGCTGCGCTGTTCGCTCAGCGCCGCCCAGCGCTCGCGGCGCTGCTCGGCGGTGCGCTTCACCACGCTCTCGACGGCCTCGAACAGCGACACCTGCTCGGGCCTGAGTTTCATGTCGGTGCGCAGGGCGGCGAGGCGCTCGTTCAGCCGCGCCTGCATCCGCTCGGCGCGGCGTTCGCGCCATTCGGCGTGGCGCTGCTCGCGACTCTCGGTGCGTTCCTCGCGGCTCTCGGAGCGCTGCTCGGACCTCTCCTGGCGTTGGCCGTCGCGATCCCCCCCGGCCTGCGGCAGCGGCTGCGGCTGGGCGACGGCGAAGGTGGCAGCGAGCGCGGCGACGGACGCCGCAGTGACGATAACGAGCCGTGTCATGCGATATCTCCCGTGATGAACGAAGTCAGGTCGCTGGGCGGAACTGAGGAAAGCCGGTTCACGATGACGGCAATCTGGCCCTGCCGGCCTGACCCGGCGATGGCGCCGGCATGAAAAGATCGTAATGTGAGCATGCGGCGCGAACCAGCGCCATGACGTCCCCAGCGATCCCGACCGGATTTCGATGCGCAACCTGATCACCGATGTCCGTGGCGTGCTGGTCGGCAGCGCCGACGACGCGGTGGCCGCGACCGGCGTCACCGTGGCGCTGTTCGAGCGGCCGACCATCGCCTCCGTCGCCATCCTCGGCGGCGCACCCGGCACGCGCGACACCGCGCTGCTCGAGCCGGAGATGACGGTCGAGCACATCGACGCCATCGTCCTGTCCGGCGGCTCGGCCTGGGGCCTGAGCGCCGCCGACGGCGTCATGGCGTGGCTCGGCGCCGAGCGGCGCGGCTTCCCGGTCGGCGGCCTGCGCGTGCCCATCGTGCCGCAGGCGATCCTGTTCGACCTCCTCAACGGCTGCGCGAAGCCCTGGGCCAGGGGCGAGGGCGATGGCGAGATGCCCTATCGCGCGCTCGGCCGACGCGCCGTCTCCCGGGCCGGGACGGAATTCGGGCTCGGCGCCGCCGGCGCGGGCTTCGGCGCGA
>JAKFWE010000156.1 GCA_021732895.1 Allobosea sp.
AGCCGGTGCCGCCGATCAGCCGCGGCGCGCCGTCTCCGGAGACGCCGGCGGCCAGGCTCGCCAGCACCGTCTCCATGCGCTCGGCATAGGGGCGCGCGGCTTCCGCCGCCGCCTGCGCCCGGCGCAGCTTCGCGGCCGCGACCATCTGCATGGCCTTGGTGATCTTCTGCGTCGCCTTCACCGAGGCGATGCGGTTCCGGAGGTCCTTCAATGAAGGCATCTGGTCTTCAATCCCCTACCCGTCATTGCGAGGAGCGCAGCGACGAAGCAATCCAGAAGGTCCGCGCTGCGAGGCTGCATCGCCCCGCTGCGCTCGGATCATGACGATCAGGCGAACGACTTGGCGTAGTCCGTGACCAGATCCTTCAGCTTCGCGGCGTTCGCGTCCGAAAGATCCTTCGTCTTTGCGATCTCGGCCAGCATGTCGCCATGCTTGCCGCGCACCAGCGCCAGCAGGCCGTCCTCGAAGGCGCGCACCTTGGCGACCGGCAGCGGGTCGAGATAGCCGTTGACCCCGGCATAGATCAC
Organism: Allobosea sp.; assembly: GCA_021732895.1. GTDB lineage: Bacteria > Pseudomonadota > Alphaproteobacteria > Rhizobiales > Beijerinckiaceae > Allobosea. The sequence continues at coordinate 529 of JAKFWE010000156.1, forward strand.
CACTGTCTGCTCTTCCATCTTCAGCGGCGAGAACTGCGCCTGCTTCAGGAGCTCGGTCAGACGAGCGCCACGGTTAAGCAGGCGCTGGGTGACGGCGTCGAGGTCGGAGCCGAACTGGGCGAAGGCCGCCATCTCGCGATACTGCGCGAGCTCGCCCTTGATCTTGCCCGCCACCTTCTTGGTCGCCTTGGTCTGCGCGGCCGAGCCGACGCGCGACACCGAGAGGCCGACGTTCACGGCCGGGCGGATGCCCTGGTAGAACAGATCGGTCTCGAGGAAGATCTGGCCGTCGGTGATCGAGATGACGTTGGTCGGGATATAGGCCGAGACGTCGTTCGCTTGCGTCTCGATGACAGGCAGCGCCGTCAGCGAGCCGAGACCGGCGTCTTCGCCCATCTTGGCGGCGCGCTCGAGCAGGCGGGAATGGAGATAGAACACGTCGCCCGGATAGGCCTCGCGGCCCGGCGGACGGCGCAGCAGCAGCGACATCTGGCGGTAGGCGACGGCCTGCTTGGACAGGTCGTCGTAAATGATAACGGCGTGCATGCCGTTGTCGCGGAAATACTCGCCCATGGCGCAGCCGGCGAAAGGCGCCAGGAACTGCATCGGCGCGGCGTCGGAGGCCGTGGCGGCGACGATGATCGAGTATTCCAGCGCGCCGCGCTCCTCGAGCACCTTGACGAACTGGGCGACGGTCGAGCGCTTTTGGCCGATCGCGACATAGACGCAATAGAGCTTCTGGCTCTCGTCCGTACCCTCGTTGATCGACTTCTGGTTGAGGATCGTGTCGAGCGCCACGGCGGTCTTGCCGGTCTGGCGGTCGCCGATGATCAGCTCGCGCTGGCCGCGGCCGATCGGGATCAGCGCGTCGATCGCCTTCAGGCCGGTCGCCATCGGCTCGTGCACCGACTTGCGCGGGATGATGCCTGGCGCCTTGACGTCGACGCGGGCGCGGGTCTTGGCCTTGATCGGGCCCTTGCCGTCGATCGGGTTGCCGAGCGCGTCGACGACGCGGCCGAGCATCTCCTTGCCGACCGGCACGTCGACGATCGCGCCGGTGCGCTTGACCGTCTGGCCTTCCTTGATCTCGCGGTCGGAGCCGAAGATCACGACGCCGACATTGTCGCTCTCGAGGTTCAGCGCCATGCCGCGCACGCCGCTCTCGAATTCGACCATCTCGCCGGCCTGGACCTTGTCGAGGCCGTAGACGCGGGCGATGCCGTCGCCGACGGAGAGCACCTGGCCGACCTCGGTGACCGAGGCTTCCGAACCGAAATTCGAAATCTGGGCCTTCAGGATCGCGGAGATTTCAGCGGGGCGGATTTCCATCAGCCGACCTCTTTCATGGCAAGACGAATTGAATTGAGCTTGGTTTTCAGCGAGGCGTCGACCATGCGCGAGCCCATCTTGACGACGAGCCCGCCGATGATCGCCGGATCGACCTTGACGGTGACAGAGACATCCTTGCCGGCGACGGCCTTGAGCGCGTCGCCGATCTCGCCGAGACGCTTGGCGGAGGGCTGCTCGGCCAGCGTCACCTGCGCGCTGACGACGCCCTTGGCCTCGGCGACGAGGTTCTTGTAGCCCTGGATCATGCCGGGCAGCGCGAACAGGCGGCGCTTGCTGGCGACGAGACCGATGAAGTTGCCGGCGATGCCGGAGATGCCGGCCTTGGCAAGCAGCGCCTTCACGGCGGCGACCTGATCCTCGGTCGAGAAGGCGGGGCTGCCGATCAGGCGCCTGAGATCGTCGCTGCCCGCGATCATCGCGCTGAACGCATCGAGATCGGCCGAGACGGCGTCGATAGCCTTGGCCTCGCCGGCCAGTTCGAACAGGGCCGTGGCGTAACGCCCGGCGACGCCCGAAACCAGTGTCTGTTCCTGCGGTCCGCCCTCAGCCACGCTCACCGTCTCTCTTCAAAGGGACCCCTCGGCGACTCTCTGGCGAGAGTGGAGTGCGTTGTCCCGGCGCTGCGATGTATCCAGAAGACGAGCGGCGCGCCATGCGGCCTTTCGTCTGAAATGTGGCGGTGCACTAGCATGCGGTTCCGGGGGGCGCAATCAGGAGAAGGGATTCCGCGACCCGCTCCTTCCGCGCCGGAACCGATCCTCGCATGCGGGTCAAAGAAAGCTCTGCGGATCGACATCGACCGCGACCCTGACCGAGCCTTTCGGCTTCGGCCCGCGCCCGAGCCAGGCGCGCAGATAGTCCTGGAGATCGACGTCCCGGCCCGTCCTGACGATCAGGCGCACGCGATGGCGGCCGCGCAGCAGCGCCAGCGGCGCCTCCGCCGGCCCCAGCACGGCGACGCCGTCCGGCGCCTGCGCGCAGCGCGCCAGCGCCCGCGCATGCGTCTGCGCTTCGGCGGCATGGCGCGCGGAGACGATCAACCCCGCCAGTCGCCCGAACGGCGGCAGGCCCGCCGCCTCGCGCGCAGCGGTCTCCGCCTCGTAGAACCGTTCCGGATCGCCCGAAATCAGCGCCCTGAGCACCGGATGGGCCGGATCGCGGGTCTGCAACAGCGCCCGGCCCGGCCGCTCGCCGCGCCCCGCCCGCCCCGTCACCTGCCGCAGCACCTGGAAGGTGCGCTCGGCGGCGCGCGGATCGCCCGAGCTCAGCCCGAGATCGGCGTCGATCACGCCGACCAGCGTCATGCCCGGAAAATTATGGCCCTTGGCGACGAGCTGCGTGCCGATGACGATGTCGAACTCGCCGTTGGCGACCGCCATGAGCTCTGTCTTGAGCCGCTCCGTCCCTCCGGGAAAATCGCTCGACAGCACGATCGTGCGCGCCTGCGGGAACAGCGTCGCGACCTCCTCCGCCAGCCGCTCGACGCCCGGCCCGCAGGCGGTCAGGCTCTCGGGCGCATGGCAGGACGGGCATTCGGGCGGCCTGCGCTCGACATGGCCGCAATGGTGGCAGACCAGCGCGCGCCGGAACCGGTGATCGACCAGCCAGGCCGCGCAGTTGGGACATTGGAAGCGATGGCCGCAGTCACGACACAGCGTCAGCGGCGCATAGCCGCGCCGGTTCAGGAACAGCAACGACTGCTCGCCCGCATCGAGATTGGCCCGCACCGCCTCGACCAGCGCCGGGGCGAGCCAGCGTCCGCGCGCGGGGCCGTCGCGGCGCAGATCGACCAGCCCGAGCAGCGGCAACCGCCGCCCGCCGAAGCGCTCCGGCAGCCTGAGATGGGCATAGCGGCCGCGGCCGGCGTTGACGCGGCTCTCCAGCGAGGGCGTCGCCGAGGCCAGCACGACGGCCGCGCGCTCGACGCGCCCGCGCACCACCGCCATGTCGCGGGCGTGATAGGCGACGCCATCCTCCTGCTTGTAGGCGCCCTCGTGCTCCTCGTCGACGACGATCAGCCCGAGCGCCTTGTAGGGCAGGAACAGGGCCGAGCGCGCGCCGGCGACCACCAGCGCCTCGCCGCTGGCGATAGCGGCGTGCAGCCGCTCGCGCCTGCGCCCGCCGACGCCGGAATGCCACAGGCCCGGCGCCACGCCGAAGCGCGTCTCGAACCGGTCGATGAACTGCGCCGTGAGCGCGATCTCGGGCATCAGGATGAGGCTTTGCCGGCCCTGCCGGATCGCCTGCGCCACCGCCTCGAAATAGACCTCGGTCTTGCCCGAACCGGTGACGCCTTCGAGCAGCGTCACGCCGAACGCGCCGGCCCGAACGCCGTCAGCCAGCGCGGCTGCCGCGGCGTTCTGCGCGTCGGACAGCACAGGCCGCGCATGATCCGGATCGGGGGCGGCCGCCACAGCCTCGCGCGGCATCGCCGCGACAGTGAAGGTTCCGGCGTCCACCAGCGCGTCTATCACGGCGCCGCTGACGGAGGCCGCCTCGGCCAGCGCCGGTTTCGCGATCAGTAGCCCGCCCTCGGCGGCAGCGATCGCCCGCGCCCGGGCCGGCGTCATCCGGGCCGGCGGCGGCCCGGCGAGCCTGACTCCCAGCCTGGGCCGCTCCGGCGCATCCTCCGACGGGCGGCGCAGCGCCAGTGCCAGGACCGAGCCCTTCGGCGCCAGCGTGTACCACGCCACCCAGTCGATCAGCTCGCGCAGCGCCGCATCGAGCGGCGCCATGTCGAGCCGTCCCGTGACGCTCTTGAGGTTGCCGCCGCGCCCCGAGCCCTGCGCCCAGACGACGCCGATGGTTTGGCGCGGCCCGAGAGGCACCTGCACGACATCGCCGGGCTTCAGCGCGAGGCCGGCAGGGGCGGCATAGCTGTAGACCTGATCGAGTCCCAGCGGGATCAGCACCTCAACCGTGCCGCCTTCTCTCGCACTGTCGGACTGCTCGCTCATCGCGGCGTGTCTAGCATCGATTCGGGGAGTGTTAAGGCAGCAGCGTCATGGTCGGGCTTGACCCGACCATCTCGTGACAAGCCAGTTCGGGTAGAGATGGTCGGGTCAAGCCCGACCCTGACGAAAGCGTCGTGTCGTGACCGATTTCGAAACCCTGCTGCGCGACTGGCTCTCCCACCTCGCCCATGAGCGCCGGCTCTCGCCCAAGACGCTCGAAGCCTATGAGCGCGACATGCGCCAGTTCGCGGCCTTTCTCGAGGGTCATCTCGGACAGCCCGCCTCGATCGCCGGCGTCGCCGCGCTGAAGCCCTTCGACCTGCGCGCCTTCCTCGGCCAGCGCCGGCGCGAGAACGCCGGCAACCGCACCCTGATGCGCCAGCTCGCGAGCCTGCGCTCCTTCGCCCGCTTCGGCGAGCGCCGCGGCCTGCTGACCGCGGCGGCCTTCGTCGCGACGCGCGGCCCGCGCCTCGGCAAGTCGCTGCCGCGACCGCTCGACGCCGGGGCGGCCAAGGCGATGAGCCGGCCCGACATCCGGGCGGGCGAGGCCCGCGAGGACTGGGTGCTGGCGCGCGACGCCGCCGTGCTGGCGTTGCTCTACGGCTGCGGCCTGCGCATCTCGGAGGCGCTGTCGCTGACGCGCGCGCAGGCCCCGGCCAGCGCCGGCGACGCGCTAACCATCGTCGGCAAGGGCGCCAGGACCCGAATGACGCCGGTGCTGCCGGTCATCGTCGCCGCGATCGCGGATTACCTTGGGCAGTGCCCGTGGCGGCTGCCGCCCGAAGGCCCGCTCTTCGTCGGCGTCAAGGGTGGGCCATTGTCGCCGCGCATCATCCAGCTCGCCGTCGAGAGCCTGCGCGGCGGGCTCGGCCTGCCCGCCTCGGCGACGCCGCACGCACTGCGCCATTCCTTTGCGACGCATCTGCTCGGGCGCGGCGGCGACCTGCGCGCCATCCAGGAACTGCTCGGCCACGCCTCGCTCTCGACGACGCAAATCTACACACGCGTCGAGTCCGGCAGGCTCATGGCGGCCTATGACGCGGCTCATCCCCGCGCCGGGCGCTGAGCGCCGAACCCGGAATGACAAAGGAAGAGCCGCATCGAAAGCCCAGGCTACGGCCTGGGCCAAGCCGGCATCGGCCCGCGCAGCTTTTCCCAGGCGCGCGCCAGCGCCAGCACGCCGGCGTCGTCGAAGCGTCGCCCCGTGATCTGAAGGCCGATCGGCAGACCGTCGCCCGTCATCCCGGCATGGATCGAAATCGACGGCTGGTCGGACATGTTGGCCGCCACCGTGAAGACGATGTGCTCGAAGGGTCGCTCCGGATCGTGCAGCGGCGAGGCGAGCTCGGCCGCGAAGGCCGGCACGGGCGAGACCGGCGAGAGCACGAAATCGAACGGCGCGCTCGCCTTGAGAGCCGCCTCGCGGATCGCCAGCATCTGGCTCATGCCGCGATAGACCCGGTCGCCGCTCAGGCTGCGGCCACGCTCGGCCCAGGCGAGGATATAGGGCAGGACCCTGTCCCGGCTCGCCGCCGGCAGGCCGGCGATCTCGACGAAAGCGCGCTGGCGCCAGAAATCGTCGAGCCCGTCCAGCATCTCGCGGGTCAGGAAGGGCGCCATCGGCGCGACGATGGCGCCCTCGCCCGAAAACAGCGCGGCGGCGGCGGCGATCGCGGCCGTGACCTCCGGCGCGAGCGGCAGGCCGATTCCCGCCTCCAGCTGCAGTCCCAACCGCACGCCGCGAATGTCGATGTCGAGCCCCAGCCAGTCGATCGCCTGCGGCGGCAGGCTCATGGGGTCGCGTGGGTCGGGCCTTGAAAGCTCGCGCATCATCAGCGCCGCATCGGTGACCTCGCGGGTCATCGGCCCGGCGGCGCGACCGTAATAGCTCGGCTCGATCGGCACGCGCCCAAAGCTCGGCTTGAGCCCGACGAGCTCGCACCAGCCCGCCGGCAGCCGGATCGAACCGCCGATATCGGTGCCGAC
>JAKFWE010000157.1 GCA_021732895.1 Allobosea sp.
CGAGCGAGCCGGCGAGCAGGGCGGTGCGGGCGTCGGCATAGCGGGCGAACTCGACCAGCTTGATCTCGACCCCCTGCTTCCTGAGGTCCTCCTCGATCAGCGTGATCGGCGCGAGATGGCCGACCTTCTGATAGCCGACGGTAAGCTGAACCGGCGGACTGAGCGGGGCCTGCGCGAAGGCGGGCGCGGCCAGAGTGAGTGCGAGGCCGATGAGGCCCGAAGCAGCAAGGCCAGTGCAGATTGTCCGACGATCCATGTCCACTCCTCCGAGATGGCGGGTCGAGCCCCGCATGCCAATGACGATCTATTCCCCGATGAAGGCGGGTTCCCGCTTCTCTTTGAAGGCTCTCTGGCCCTCCTTGTAGTCGGCGCTTCCGAAACAGGCTGCGACGGCGGCGTCGACGGCCGCCGTGTCGCGCGTCGCCTCCGGCTGGCGAAGCGCGATCAGCGACTGCTTGACGGCGCGCAGCGTCAGCGGCGCGTTGGCCGCCACGCGCGCGACGTAGTCGCCCGCTTCGCGCTCGAACGCGTCCTCGCTCCAGAGCAGGTTGACGAGGCCGAGCCGCAGCGCCTCCTCGGCGCCGACGATGCGGGCGCTGAGCAGCAGATCGGCGGTCGCGCCGAAGCCGAGCCGCGCCACCAGCGCCGCCACGCCCTCGTGCGCGTAGCCGAGTCCAAGCCTGGCCGCCGGCACGCGGAAGCGGGCGTCAGCGCGGGCGAGGCGAATGTCGCAGGACATCGCCAGACCGACTCCGCCGCCGAAGCAGACGCCCCGGATGACGCCGATGGTGGGCTTCGCCGCATTGGCGATCGCGGCGCAGCCACGCAGATAGGCCTCGTCATAGGCGCGTGTGGCGCTGTCGCCGTCGCGCTTCGCGCCGAACTGCGAGATGTCGGCCCCGGCGCAGAAGGCGCGCGAGCCCTGCCCCTCGACGACGAGGAGGCGCACCTCGGCGTCCGCCTCGGCGCGCGCCGCCAGCCCCGGCAGGCTGGCCCACATCTCGTAGCTCATGGCGTTCATCTTCTCCGGCTGGTCGAGCACCAGCCGGGCGACGCCGTTTTCGATCTCGTATCGAACTTGCGCCATCATCCGCCTCATATCGCCGCTTGCGCGCGCAGCCGCGCGATGTCGGCGTCGGAATAGCCGATATCGCGCAGGATCTCCTCGGAATGCTCGCCCTTGTCCGGCTGCGCCGCGGCCAGCGCGGCGGGCGTGCGCGACAGGGTCACAGGCTGGCCGATGAGCGCGAGCGGCCCGCGCCGGCGATGCTCGACCTCCTGCGCGATGCGCAGATGGCGCACCTGCGGATCGGCGAAGACCTCGTTCATCCGGTAGATCGGGCCGGCGGGAACGCGGGCCGCCTCCAGCGTCGCCAGCCATTCCGCCGAGGTCGCCGAAGCGAAGATCTGGTTGAGCAGTCCCATCAGCGCCGGGCGGTTGCGCAGGCGCTGCTCAGGCGTGGCGTAGTCGGGGTGGCCTGCGAGCTCGGCCCGGCCGATCGCGGCGCACAGGCTTTGCCACTGGCCCTGCCCGCCGACGCCGATGTTGATGTAGCCGTCGGACGTGGCGAGCACGCCCATCGGCGTCGAGTAGGGGTGGTCGTTGCCGGCCTGTCCGGGATTGACGCCATCGACGAGGAAGCGCGCGGCCTGGAAATCGCAGAGCGCGATCTGCGCCTCCAGCAGCGAGGTATGGACCCACTGGCCCTCGCCGGAGCGCTCGCGCTCGGCGAGAGCGACCAGAATCCCGGTCGCGGCGTAGAGGCCGGCGGTCGAATCGGCCACTGCCGCGCCGGTGCGCAGCGGACCCTGCCCAGGCTGCCCGGTGATCCACATCAGCCCGCCCATGCCCTGCGCGATCTGGTCGAACCCGGCGCGGTCGCGATAGGGCCCGTCCTGGCCGAAGCCCGAGATCGAGGCGAGGATGATGCGTGGATTGACCTCGCGCAGGTCGTCATAGGCGATGCCGAGCCTGTCCTTCACGTCCGGGCGATAGTTCTCGACGACGATGTCGGCGCTCTCGACCATGCGCAGGAACACCGCCAGCCCCTGCGGCGTCTTCAGGTTGAGCGTCATCGAACGCTTGTTGCGATGCAGGTTCTGCATGTCGTAGCCGTCGCGCGCGCCGGACATGCCCTCATTGGGGTCTACCCCGTCCGGCGCCTCGATCTTGATCACGTCGGCGCCGAAATCGGCCAGCACGCGGCAGCAGGTCGGCCCGGCCCGAACGCGGGTCAGATCGAGCACGCGCAGATGCGACAGCGCGGAGGACGGGGCGGGGCTCATGAACGGCTCTCGATGATGGCTGAGAGGTCGGTGGGCTCGACGTCGCGCCAGACGCCTGCGCCTTGCAAGCCGGCGGCCAGTTCCAGCAATGCGAAGTCGCCGCCGGGCGCCCGGCCGGCGACGTCGCGCAGATCCTTGGCGAGGTAGCGCGGACCCGCCAGCGACCCGTCGCCGCCGCCGCTCCCGTCATGGGTGACGATGCAACCCCGAGCGTCGCCGCGCCGCCTGAACGGGTCGGCTTTGCGGGTGCTCGTCAGGGCGGCGATGGCGGACATGGACGTCGATGGTCTCCCCATGACGACAATGTGTCAGTCGCGGCATTTCTGAAATGAGAAATGTGGCAAGTCTGGTTTCTCCAAATTGAAATCCTGTGTAAGCTTTCAACTCTGTCGGGCGACTCCGGCCAGCAAGGCGGCGAGCAGCCGCGCCGTCGGGGCGTCGGGCTCCTCCTGCGCCGGCACGCAGATGTCGATCTCGCGGCGGGCCCAGGCCTCGTCGAGCCCGATCAGCCGCAGACCCAGAGCCTCCGCCAGAGGCCGCAGCGCGGAGTCGGGCAGGATGCCGACGCCGAGCCCCTGGCTCACCATCTGGCACATCACCTCGAAGCTGCGCACCTGCACCCGCAGCCTGAGCACGGCGGCCTGTTCGCGCGCCTTCTCCACGAGCAGCCGATGCACGGCCGTGCCGGCGTCGAGCGCCACGAACTCCTCGCCGATGATGTCGGCGAAGCGCACGGTCTTGCGGGCGAAGAGCCTGTGACCCGGGAAGACGGCCAGCGCCAGCCGGTCCTGCGCATAGGGCAGGGTGACCAGCCCCGGCGTCGGCGCGCCGCGCACCACGACTCCGAGATCGGCCTGCTTGCGGGTCAGCGCCTCCAGCGTCTCGCCGGTCGGGCGCTCCTCGAGATCGACCTTGATCTGCGGGTTGTCGCGCATGAAGGCGGCGAGATCCTGCGCCAGCCGCTGCACGAGGGCCGAACTGGAGGCGAAGACCCGCACCCGCCCGCGCACGCCCGACGCATGCTCGGCCATGCTGGAGACGAGCTGGTCGGCGAGCCGGAGCACCGCGCGCGCATAGCGCAGCGTCGTGACGCCGGCATGCGTCGGCTCGACGCCATGGGGCAGACGCGTCACCAGCACCGCGCCGAGCTCGTCCTCCAGCAGGCGCAGCCGCCGGCTCGCCGCCGAGACCGCGATGTTCACCCGGTCCGCCGCTTTGCTCAGGCTGCGCAGTTCGCACAGGGCGACGAAAAGCCGGAGCGACTGGAGATCGTGGCGCAGCAAGGGACGCGAGGCTCCGGCGGACGCGGTCGGCGGGCCGCTCAGTCGTCGAGAGTGAGCCCCGGCAGGGCGACCGCGTCAACCGGGTCGCTGTCGCCGAGGCGCATCGCGATGGCGACGCCGGCCGCGTCCTCGCAGCGCAGCGAGGGCCAGCGCGGCAGGCGCTCGCCGCGCCGGTCGATCGCGAGCAGGATCTCGCCGTTCCGCTTCTCCGCGACGATGCGGAGCAGGCAGGGCGCGAGGCCAGGCGTCGCCAGCACGCTGGCGCCGTCATCGTCGTAGAGTTCGAGCGTCGCGCGCTGGCCCTCGTCGAGCGCCAGGCGCAAGGTCAGCGGACCTTCCTTCCATGAGGGCGCAGGGCCGAGCGGCAGGATCGTGCCGCCGCGCTGGAAGGCGGGGCAGCGTCCCGGCGGCGCGGCGACGGTGACGGTCCGCCCGCCGACATGGCGCGCGCCGGTCCACAGGTCGCGCCAGCCGCCCTCGCAGGCCGGCAGCCAGACCGTCCGCGTCGACGCGCCCCTGTCGAGCACCGGCGCGACCAGAAGCGTCGCACCGAGCAGGAAGCAATCCTGCTCGACATGGGCTTCCGGCTGGTCGGGAAAGTCGAGGAAGAGCGGCCGCAGGATCGGCGCGTGGTCGCGATGAGCCCGCCAGAGCAGGTCGTAGAGCAGCGGCGTCAGCCGCTCGCGGAAGGCGAGGCAGTCCCGAATTTGCGGCAGGATTTCGGGATGCATCCAGGGTTCGTTGGCGCTGCCGTCATCGTTCCAGGAGTGGATCGTGAAGCGCGGCCAGAACACGCCCTGCTCGACCCAGCGCAGGAACAGTTCCGGCTCGGGCCTCGGCCCGGCGAAGCCGCCGATGTCGTGACCGAAATTGTAGAGGCCCGAGAGCGAGAAGCCGTGGCCCATGCGCAGGTTCCAGCGCAGGGTCTCCCAGGCGGTGCGGTTGTCGCCGCTCCAGGTCTGGACATAGCGCTGCATGCCCGGCCCGCCGGCGCGCGAGATCAGGTAGGGCCGCGTCGTCGGCGCGGCCGCTGTCTGGGCGATATGGGACGCCCGCATCATCAGATTGGTCTGCACCGGCCGCAGTGTTGCGATCGTCGCGCCGCGTCCGGCGAGGTCGCAGGCGGCCGCCTCGTCCCAGATCTCGAACTCGTTGTTGTCGTTCCAGGTCGAGGCGATGCCGTTGTCGATCAGTTGTTCCCTGACCTGCGTCGACCACCATGCGCTGGTCCTCGGATTGGTGAAGTCGAGATAGGCGGCGAGCCCGCCCCAGAACTGGGTGACGTGCGGCCGGCTCGCATCCTCGCTGTCGCGCACGAAACCGCGAAAGGCCTCGACCTCGGCGAAACGCGGATGCTCCAGCAGCAGCGCCGGCTTGATGTTGGCGACGAGTTCGACGCCGGCCTCGCGGAAGCGACCGGTGACCGCCTTCGGATCGGGAAAGCGGTCGCGGTTCCAGGTGAAGACGCAGCGCTTGTCGCCGACCAGCGTATAGCCGGACGACATCTGGAAGGAGCGGCAGGGGATGTCGTGCTCGCGCAGCAGGTCGAGGAAGCCGGTGAGCTTCGCCGAAGCGTCGGGCGCGTCGGTGTAGGACATGGTCGAGCCCGAATAGGCCAGGCTCCAGCGCGGCGGAAAGGCGGTGCGCCCGGTCAGCGCCGTGAAGCGCGCGACCACATCCGCCAGCGCCGGCCCGAACACGACATACAGGTCGAGATCGCCGTCGCAGGCCTCGAACGAGCGGAACAGGTCGTGATAGGCGTCGAGTTCCTGCCCGAGGTCGAAGGCGCCGCGCGAGAGGTTGTCGTAGAACAGGCCGACCGCCCGCCCGCCGTGATCCGGCCGAACCGTCACCGACCATGGGATGTGCTTGTAGAGCGGATCGGAGCGCTGCGCGTCATAGCCGAGCGGATCGGTCGCGCCCATGGCGAGGCGGCGGCCGTGCTTGTCGGAATCGCCGGATTTGTCGCCGAAGCCGTGGAAGCGCTCGGCGAGGTCGCGCGCGAGATAGTGGCGGAAGCGCCGCGAGCGGCGGTCGAACAGATAGGCCTGCGTCGGCCGGTCCCGAAGCACGCTCTCGAACGGCGCATCCGTCTTTGTGCGATGCGCCCATTCCAGCATCAGCGGCGAGCGGCGTATGGCGACGCGCAGATGCGCGCTCTCGATCGTGATCGTGGCTGCATCCTCGGTCACAGTGAAGGCTTCGCCCGGAAAGCCCGAGACGTCGCGCCGGTCGCGCCCGTCGATCGGGTCGGGCTCGCCCGCCCAGGCGATCTCGGGCGAGAGCGACCAGGTGCGCGGCATGGCGAGCCCGCCTGGGCGCGCGATCAGCAGCCTTGCGAGATGGCTGTCGAGCAGATGCAGCGTCGCCGTATAGCCGCCCTCCAGCGCGAGTTCGACATGGGCGGGTCCGGTCGCGGCGAGGCTCGCCCCGGTCAGCGGATGCATGGCTGAGCCTTACTTGATGAAGCCGAACAGGCGCGGGAGCCCGAGAGAGAGCACCGGCACATAGGTCACGACCAGCAATGCGAAGGTCGAGGACAGGAAGAGCGGGATCAGCGGCCGCGTCACCTGCTCGATCGAGACCCTGGCGATGGCGCAGCCGATGAAGAGCGCGCTGCCCGTGGGCGGCGAGATGATGCCGAGGCACATGTTGAAGACGAGGATGACGCCGAAATGCACCGGATCGACGCCGAGGCTGGTCAGCACCGGCAGGAAGATCGGCGTGAAGATCAGGATGCCGGGCGTCAGATCGAGGAAGGTGCCCATCAGCAGCAGCACGACGTTCACCAGCAGGAGCGCGACATACTTGTTGTCGGAGATCGCGGTGATCCAGTCGCCGATGAGCTGCGGAATCTGGGCCAGAGACATGACATAGGCCATGGCGAGCGAGGTGCCGATCATCAGCGAGACCACGGCCGTCGCCTCGATCGTGTCGACCACGATCTTGTAGAGGTCGCCGAATTTCAGCTCACGATAGATCGCCGCCAGCGCCAGCGAATAGACCACCGCGATGGCCGAGCCCTCGGTCGCTGTGAAGACGCCGCCGACGATGCCGCCGATGACGAGCACGATCAGCCCGAGGCTCGGCAGCGCGCTGAGGATGGCGGAGACCTTGTCGCGCAGCGCTATCGGCGGCATCGGCAGATAGCCGCGCTTCTTCGCCATGAACCAGGCCGGGATCATCACCGAAAGGCCCATCAGCAGACCGGGAATGTAGCCGGCGAGGAAAAGGGCCGCGATC
>JAKFWE010000164.1 GCA_021732895.1 Allobosea sp.
CCCCCCGCCCGCTGGGCCCGACGCTGATCGGCGCGCCGCCGTCGCCGGCCGAACCGATGATCGAGTAGCTGTCCGGCGGCGCCGTGCCGGGCTTGAAGGCCTCGAGAATGCCGCCCTCCCCGCCGGAGCGCAGGCCGCTGCGCGGATCGACGCGGATCAGCTTGATGCCGGCCGGCACGCGGAACGGCGTCGCCGGCTTGTCCTTCAGCGCCGCGGCCATGAAATCGCGGAAGATCGGCGCGGCGTACTGGCCGGCCGTCGCCGAGGAGCCGAGCGACTTGGGCTTGTCGAACCCCATGTAGACGCCGACCGCGAGATCAGGCGAGAAGCCGACGAACCAGACGTCCTTGGCGTCGTTGGTCGTGCCGGTCTTGCCGGCGAGCGGCTTGCCGACCGACTTGATCACGGTCGCGGTGCCGCCCTGGACGACGCCCTCGAGCATCGAGACCATCTGGTAGGCGGTCAGCGGATCGAGCACCTGGTCGCGGTTGTCGACGAGCCGCGGTTCGCGCTGGCCGCTCCATTTCTCGGCGCTGCAGCCTTCGCAGACGCGCTGGTCGTGCCGGTAGATCGTCGCGCCGGTGCGGTCCTGGATGCGGTCGATCAGGGTCGCGCGAATGCGCTTGCCGCCATTGGCGAGCATCGAATAGGCGGTCGTCATCCGCATCACCGTGGTCTCGCCGGCGCCGAGCGACATCGACAGCACGGGCTGAAGATCGTCGGCGACGCCGAAGCGGCGGGCATATTCGGCGATCAGCGGCATGCCGACATCCTTGGCCAGCCGCACCGTCATCAGGTTCTTCGAGAACTGGATGCCGTAGCGCAGCGTGCGCGGCCCGGTCGACTTGCCGTCGTAATTGTCGGGCCGCCAGATCCCGAGCCCCGGCCCCTGGTCGATCTCGATGGGCGCGTCGAGCACGATGCTCGACGGCGTGTAGCCGTTGTCGAGCGCGGTGGCGTAGACGAAGGGTTTGAAGGAGGAGCCGGGCTGGCGCTGCGCCTGCGTCGCCCTGTTGAACTCGGACTGGTCGTGCGAGAAACCGCCGACCATGGCGAAGACGCGGCCGGAGAACGGGTCCATCACCACGATCGCGCCGTTGACCTCGGGCAGCTGGCGCAGACGGACCTGACCGGGCTTGCCGTCCATCGGCTCGACATAGACGACGTCGCCGACCGAGACCACCTGCGAGACGCGGGCGCGCCTCGTCCATTTCACGCCGTCGGCGCCCAGCGTCATGATCTGCCGGTCGGGCTTGAGCTGACCGGAATTCTCGCGGCCCGGCTGCAGGCCGACGCGCGCGCTGTCGGCGCCCACCTCAAGCACCACGGCCATCCGCCACGGGGCGACGTCGCCGAGCAGCGGCAGTTCGCCGACGGCCTGGCCCCATTCGCGCGGTCCGATATCCAGCTTCTGGATCGCGCCGCGCCAGCCGCGCGCCTCGTCGAAACGCACCAGCCCGTCGACGAGCGACTTGCGCGCCAGCAGCTGCATCCTGGGATCGACCGTGGCGCGCACCGAAAGCCCGCCCTCCAGCAGCTTCTTCTCGCCGTAGCGGTCCTGCAGCTCGCGCCTGATCTCCTCGGCGAAATACCCGGCGGCGATGTTGTTGGCCGAAACGGCGCGCGCGTTGACCCCGAGCGGCTGCTTCTTGGCGCGCTCGGCGTCCTCGCGCTTGATGACGCCGTTCTCGGCCATGCGGTCGAGCACGTAGTTGCGGCGCTCGAGCGCGCGCTCGGTGTTGCGGATCGGGTGGAGGTCGGACGGCGCCTTGGGCAGGGCGGCGAGATAGGCCGCCTCCTGCACGTTGAGTTCGTGCACCGACTTGCCGAAATAGTTCAGCGCGGCGGCGGCGACGCCATAGCTGCCCTGCCCCGGCGCCGGCGCGCCGAGATAGATCTCGTTGAGATAGAGCTCGAGGATCTTGTCCTTGGAGTAGGTCGCCTCGATCCGCAGCGCCACGAGCGCCTCGCGAATCTTGCGCTCCAGGTTCTGATCGGAGCCGACGAGGAAGTTTTTCGCCACCTGCTGCGTGATGGTCGAGGCGCCCTGCGGCCGGCGGCCGGCGGCGCGGTTGCGGAAATTCGCGATCGCGGCGCGCACCAGACCTTCCGGGTCGATGCCGAAATGCTTGTAGAAATTCTTGTCCTCGGCGGCGAGATAGGCGTCGATCACCAGCTTGGGCACCGCCTGGATCGGCAGATAGAGCCGCCGCTCGCGCGCGAACTCGGCGATCAGGCTGCCGTCGCCGGCATGGACCCGGGTCATGACCGGCGGCTCGTAGTTCCGCAACTGGGCGGAATCCGGCAGATCCCTGGAAAAATGCCAGATCGCGCCGGCCGCCACGACGGCGCCGATGACGAAGACGATCGCGCCCGCCGCGAACAACCATCCGAACAGTCTCAGGACAAACCGCATCTAGAGCTCGCGTCTCTGGGAGCGCCGGCGGCGCCCGGGCGCGCTCGGCTTCAGAATTCGTCTATAGCATGACGGAGATGGCGGAACCGTGGCTTCGCCACCACATTCCGCGCCGGGATGCCCGCCGCTCAAGGCCCGCTCTCCCGGGCCTTCCCCGCGACGGCGCCGCGGGCGAAATAGCTGTCGATCGCGCTCCGCACGGCGGCCACGGCCTGTGTCCGCCAGACCGGCGAATTCAGCAGTTCGGCGTCCTTCGGGCTCGACATGTAGCCGAGTTCGATCAGGACCGAGGGAATATCCGGCGCGCTCAGCACGCGAAACCCGGCCGAGCGCAGCGGCACCTTGTGCATCTTCACCGACCCGCCGAGCTTTTCGACGAGGTTGCGTGCGAACACGGAGGAGAAGGTCCGGGTCTCGCGCCGCGCTAGATCCATCAGGATGCCGGCGACGTCCTGGACATCCTCGGCCGCGTCGAGGCCCGCCAGCACGTCGGCCTGATTCTCCCTGGCCGCGAGCGTCGCCGATTCGGCGTCGGTGGCGCGTTCCGACCCGGTGTAGACCGTGGCGCCCCGCACCTCCCGGGACTGCGTCAGCGAATCGGCATGGATCGAGACGAACAGGTCCGCTCCGGCCTCGCGCGCCAGCCTGACCCGTTCGGCGAGCGGCACGAACCGGTCCTCGTCGCGCGTCATCACGAGGCGGTAGGCCCCGCTGGCCTCGAGTTGCTCCTTCAACAGCAACCCGAAGGCGAGCACGACCGATTTCTCGGAGATCGCGGCGACGACGGCGCCGGGGTCGATGCCGCCATGGCCGGGGTCGATCACCACCGTGCGCCGGGTTTCGCCGGCCGGTTTGGCCACGGCCGGGGGAGCGGGCGACGGAGCGGGGGCGGCGCGCGCCGCCGCGCTCTCGAACTGCGCCCTTGTGGCGCGCTTAAGCTCGACGACGAGCTCGCCGAAGCCGCCGCGCAGGGTGCGCATCTCGGATCGCGCGACCAGAGCCGGTTGCGACAGATAGAGCACGATCCGCGCGCGATCCGCGGTGAACAGGCCGAAACGGAAGGCGCTGACGAAGCCTGCGCCTTTACGGCCCGCCCCCGGCTGAACCTGGAAATTGACCGATGGGAGATCGAGAATGACGCGATCGGGGCCGGCGACGACGGAGGCCGCCAGATCGACCGGGCGCGACAGCGCCATGGTGAGCCTGACGAGGTCGCCATCCTGCTCGATCCGCGCATCGGTCGCGACCGGAAACGCGCTGCTGGGGGTCTGCGCCGGCGCCGGCGCCGCGAGAAGCGCGGCGACCAACGCCGCCGCGAGCCGGCTCCGGAGGCCGGGCCGGGCCAAGCCGGCGACGCGGGGGAGAACGGCCGTCATCGGATGATCGATCCCTCCGCAGGTCACCGAAGCTCGAACCTTAATCGACCGACTGGTTAACGGCCGGTTACCATGGCGGCGCCTGCGCGGGAACCTGGTGCGGCCGCCGACGGTGCGATCCAGCCCTGGCTGTGACCTTAAAGTCGATGTCGCTTGCAAATTGCGGCGAGCTGTCTGTAATGGAGCCGGTTGCGATGCATCGCCTCCCGACGCGCGTCACGGTTCGCCCATGGATCGTCGATGCCCGGGAACCCAAGGTCAGGCGGCCGGCCCAGCGGGTCCGGACGCTGCATGGCAACCGAAAAACAGATCGTCCGTGGAGACGGTCGGCGCCATCCGGCTCTGGAGGCGCGTGGCCGTGTCGCGAGCGTGCAAACCTGGCGCTCCTTCGTCTTTTTCGACGCTTGGGCGCCGCAGGTCGGGACAGATGTCGGGGCATACGACGCCGCATAGATCATCGGTGGTTCGTCCATACCTTCGGGACCTTGCAGGGCCTTGCGCCCTTGGCTGGTTTCCGAGCCGCAATCCTGTCGCGATCGAACAGTTCCTCCTCCTGCAACATGCCGGCTCGCGCCGGCTCATGCGCGGCGCCCCTGCCCGCGGCAGCGGACATCCATCCGCAGCCCGGCGGGTTCTGACGGCGGCCGCGCCCATGGAAAATCCTGATGGCCAACAAGATGCTTATCGACGCCACCCACCCGGAAGAGACCCGGGTCGTGGTGGTCCGCGGATCGCGCGTCGAGGAATTTGACTTCGAATCCGCCAGCAGGAAGCCCCTGCGCGGCAATATCTATCTGGCGAAGGTGACGCGCGTGGAGCCGTCGCTCCAGGCCGCCTTCGTCGAGTATGGCGGCAATCGCCATGGATTTCTGGCCTTTTCCGAGATCCACCCCGACTATTACCAGATTCCCGTCGCCGACCGGCAGGCCCTCCTGGCCGAGGAGGCGCATGCCGAGCGCGAGGAGGAGCGCGACGAGGAACGCCGCGAAAAGCGCGGCGGCCGCGGCCGGGGCCGCAGGGGCGACCGCGAGGCGCGCGCCAGAAAGGCCGTCGCCGACGAGACCGTGACAGCCGAGATGGCCGGGCATGCCGAGCCGGACGGCCGGATCGAGACTGACGGCCGGATCGAGACTGACGGCAAGGAAGCCGCCATGGAGAGCGAGGGCGCTCCGGCCTTCGGCGAGAGCTTCGCGCCCTCGGTCGCCGAATCGGGCGAGGAGGCCGTCGTCGCGAACGCCGCGCCGCTGACGTTCGAGACCGGGGAGACGTCAGGCGAACCGGCCGAGGCCGAGGAGGCGCGCAGGCCGGCGGAGCCGGACGAGGATTCCGAGGAGCACGATCTCGGCGACGACGCCGAGCAGGACGAGCCCGAGCAGCTCGGCGGCGGCGACGCGCTCGACGACGTGCAGGAGCGCCCGCAGCGCCATTCCCGCCGCCAGTACAAGATCCAGGAGGTGATCAAGCGCCGCCAGATCATCCTCGTCCAGGTCGTCAAGGAGGAGCGCGGCAACAAGGGCGCGGCGCTGACCACCTACCTCTCGCTCGCCGGCCGCTATTCGGTGCTGATGCCCAACACCGGCAAGGGCGGCGGCATCTCGCGCAAGATCACCAACGCCGAGGACCGCAAGCGCCTCAAGGAAGTCGCCTCCGAGCTGGAGGTGCCGGACGGGATGGGCATCATCCTGCGCACGGCTGGCGCCTCGCGGACCAAGCCCGAGATCAGGCGCGACTACGAATACCTGATGCGGATGTGGGAGAGCGTGCGCGAGCTGACGCTGGCCTCGGTCGCCCCCGCGCTGGTCTATGAGGAGGGCAACCTCGTCAAGCGCTCGATCCGCGACCTCTACAACAAGGACATCGACGAGGTTCACGTCGCCGGCGACGAGGCCTATCGCGAGGCCAAGGACTTCATGCGCATGCTCATGCCGAGCCAGGCCAAGAGCGTGAAGGCCTATCGCGAGCAGACGCCGCTCTTCGCCGGCTTCGGCGTCGAGAGCCAGCTCGACGCGATGTTCTCCAGCACGGTCACGCTGCGCTCCGGCGGCTACATCGTCATCAACCAGACCGAGGCGCTGGTCGCGATCGACATCAACTCCGGGCGCTCGACCCGCGAGCACAACATCGAGGACACGGCCCTCAAGACCAATCTCGAAGCGGCGGAGGAAATCGCCCGCCAGCTCCGCCTGCGCGATCTCGCCGGCCTCATCGTGATCGATTTCATCGATATGGAGGAGAACCGCAACAACCGCGCCGTCGAGAAGAAGCTGAAGGATTGCCTGAAGGACGACCGCGCCCGCATCCAGATCGGCCGCATCTCGGCCTTCGGCCTGCTCGAAATGTCGCGCCAGCGCATTCGCACCGGCGTTCTGGAGAGCTCGTCCGTTCCCTGTCCGCATTGCGCCGGCGCCGGCATGATGCGCTCGGCCGCGTCGGTCTCGCTGCAAATCCTGCGCGCGCTGGAAGAGAACCTGATCAAGGGCGCCTCGCACAACCTGAACGTCCGCACCCGGCCGGAAGTGGCGCTCTATGTGCTCAACCAGAAGCGCGCGCATCTGGCCGAACTCGAGGCCCGCTTCGCGATCGCGATCAGCGTCTCGGTCGACGCCGCCCTGCTCGGAACGCGTTATTTCGAGGTCGAGCGCGGCTAATTCGTCGGCAATGAGGGCCGGATCGCTCCGGCCAGCACCTTGAAGGCCCTGGCCGTCCCCGCCGATCTCGACGACGAGGCCCTCGACGCGGCCGCCGAAGCCGAAGCGCTCGACGCCGAGGACGAGGGCGTCGCCGAGCCGGGCTCCGCTCAGGCCAGGCCCGAGCGTTCGACTGACGGCGAAGCGCGCGGCGAAGGCGGCCGCAAGCGCAGGCGTCGCCGCCGGCGGCGGCGTGGCGGCGAGCGCGACGCCGACGGCGTGCGGCTCGACGGCGGCAGCGACTCCGAGGGCGACGAGGATGGCGAGGGCTACGAGGACGGCGACGACACCGTCGCCGAGGCCGGCGAGACGGCCAACGCCGCTCCTG
>JAKFWE010000314.1 GCA_021732895.1 Allobosea sp.
CGCCCCGGATCAGGTGCTTGTACATGTCGTAATGGGCGGTGACGTGCCGGTCGAGGTTCATCGCCATGAAGCCCGATAGCTGCATGAAGCCGGGATATACGTCGCGGAACGCGCCCATGTGCGGGAACGGCACCTTGGTTATGCAGTTGCTGCGGAACCAGTCGATCCCGCGCTCGGCGGCCATGCAGTTGACCGCGGTCGGCGAGCGCCGCGTGTCGATCGGCCCGCCCATCAGCGTCATCGAACGCGGCGCGCAGGGGTCGTTCTCCGCCTCCATGCGGGCGGCGGCGGCGATCACCGGCACCGACGGCTGGCAGACCGCCATGACATGGGTCTCCGGCCCGAGCTTCTGGATCATCGCGATGACATAGTCGATGTAGTCGTCGAGATCGAAACGGCCGGCGCTGAGCGGCACCAGCCGGGCGTCGATCCAGTCGGTGACATAGACCTCGTGGCCGGGCAGGAAAGCCTCGACCGTGCCGCGCAGCAGGGTGGCGTAATGGCCCGACATCGGCGCGACCAGCAGCACCTTGGGCTGGGGCCTGCGGCGGCCCTCGATGCGGCGCTCGAAATGCACCAGCCGGCAGAACGGCCGCTCCCAGACGACACGCTCCTCGACAGCGACCTTGACGCCGCCCATCGTCGTCTCGCGCAAATCGAACGCGGGCTTGCCATACCGCCGCGTCGTGCGCTCGAACAGCTCGCACGAGGCCGAGACGCTGCGGCCGAGCGGGGTGTAGGTCAGTGGACTGCCGGGATTCTTGAAGGCCAGATACATCGCGTCGGACATGGCCCGTGCGGGCGAGACCATCATGTGAACGGCTTCATAGGCATGGTAGGCAAACGACATGGCGGCCCCATACATGCGTCGATGATCCTTCATGGCGCGTCGCACGGTGATGATGCGCCGCAACAGACAACGCACCGTAGGTGCAATTTGTTCTCATTCAATCCGGCTAAAGGCTAAGATTTCGCTGCGATGCCGATTTGCCACAGAAAATTACTCGAGAAGCCGCATCCCGGCGGAGGCGCGCCGTGACGCCGCCCGACTTCTCCGCGCCGGCGCTCGCCCGTTCCAACCGGCACCTGCGGCTCGACACGCTGGTGCGGCTGCGCTGGCTCGCCATCGCGGGCCAGAGCCTGGCCGTCGCCGTGGTGCATTTCGGCCTCGGCTTCTCGCTGCCCTTCGGCTGGTGCTTCGCGGTGATCGCCGTCTCGGCCTGGCTCAACATCGCGCTGCGCGTGCGCTTTCCGCTGAGCCACCGGCTGCGGGCCGGAGCCGCCACCGCGCTGCTGGCCTTCGACATCATCCAGCTCGCGGCGCTGCTCTACCTGACCGGCGGCCTGCGCAACCCCTTCGCGATCCTGTTCCTGGCACCGGTGATGATCTCGGCGACCGCCCTGCCGCCGCAGCGGACGCTGCTGCTCGGGCTGCTCGCGGTCGTTCTGGCGAGCGGGCTCGCCGTCACGCATCTGCCGCTGCCCTGGGCCGGCCTCGAGGCGCCGGTGCTGCCGCCCTTCTACCAGGCCGGAACCTGGCTGGCGCTGGCGCTGTGCATCGGCTTCACCGGCATCTACGCCTGGCGCGTCGCCAAGGAGGCGCGCGACCTTTCCGACGCGCTGGCCGCGACCGAGCTGGTGCTGGCGCGCGAGCAGCACCTCTCGCAGCTCGACGGGCTGGCGGCGGCGGCCGCGCATGAACTCGGCACGCCGCTGGCCACGATCGCCCTCGTCGCCAGGGAGCTGGCGAGGCTGGCGCCCGCCGAGGGCGAAATGGCCGAGGACATCGCGCTGCTGCGCGAGCAGGTCGAGCGCTGCCGCGGCATTCTGGGCAAGCTCGCCTCGCTGCAGGACGACGAGGGCGGGCCACTAGACCAGCTCTCGCTGCGCCTGCTGATCGAGGAGGCGGCCGGGCCGCAGCGGCCCTTCGGCACGCCGTTCCGCATCGAGATGCACGGCGACCGGCCAGAACCGGTCTGCCGGCGCAACCCCGGAATGATCCACGGTCTCGGCAACATCGTCGACAACGCGGTCGATTTCGCCCGCGCCGAGGTCACGATCACGGCGAGCTGGAGCGAAACGCACGTCACCCTCGCCATCGCCGATGACGGGCCGGGCTTTCCAGCCGAGGTGCTGTTGCGGGCCGGCGACCCCTATCTCTCCGGCGCGCCTGCGGAAAATCGCGCCGGCGGCGGCCTCGGGCTCGGGCTGTTCATCGCCAAGACGCTGCTCGAGCGCGGCGGCGCGGCGCTGGAGTTCTCCAATCTGCCGGCCCCGCGCAGCGGCGCGTCGGTCCGGATCGTCTGGCTGCGCGCCGTGTTCGAGGCCGATGTGGCCGCAAGCCCTACAAAGCTGGAAGCGGTGACCCTACATGAGCTTAGCTGATCCGTTCGCGCAACGACGCGTAGACTGTGACGCTTGCCTGAGCAATGTCCGGGGATCGATCCGGGGCAAGGAGTGTTTCGATGCAGATCGCGTTGAGCGACGCCGCTTCGGCGAAGGCCGCCGGAACAGGCGACATGTCGCTTCTGCTGGTGGATGACGACCGGCCCTTCCTGACTCGCCTGGCGCGCGCGATGGAGGGACGCGGCTACGCCGTGCGCATCGCCGAAAGCGTGCAGGCCGGGATCGCCGCGGTCGAGGAATCGGCGCCGGCCTTCGCCGTGATCGACCTCCGGCTCGGCGACGGCAACGGGCTCGACGTGATCGCCAGGCTGAAGGAGCGCCGCCCCGATGCGCGCGGCATCGTGCTGACCGGCTACGGCAACATCGCCACCGCGGTCAGCGCCGTGAAGCTCGGCGCTTTCGATTTCCTGGCCAAACCGGCGGACGCCGACGAGATCCACGCCGCGCTCGCCGCCGCGCGCGATTCGCGGCCGACCCCGCCGGAAAACCCGATGTCGGCCGACCGTGTCCGCTGGGAGCACATCCAGCGCGTCTACGAACTGTGCAGCCGCAACGTCTCGGAGACGGCGCGCCGCCTCGGCATGCACCGGCGCACCCTGCAACGCATCCTGGCGAAGCGCGCGCCGCGCTGAGGCGGATCAGGCGACCGGATCCTCCGACGCCGAAAGCCGGGCCGCCGCGAGCCGCGCGAAGGCGATCGTCAGCATCTTTCGTCGCGCCCCGCCGAGCGGATGGCGCGGGGCCTCGCGCAGCAACTCGCCGCCCCAGGCGTCGGCGACGATCAGCCCGACGTCCTCGGGCAGAATCTCGCGCGGAAACTCCGGCGCGACGGCGAACAGGAAGCCGTCGCAATAGTCGCGGTAATCCGGCCATTTGCCGTCGATGCGGTAGTCCGCCAGCCCGGACTTGACCTCGACCACAAGCAACTCGCCCGACGGCGAGAGCGCCACGATGTCGCCGCGCCGGCCATTGGCGAAGCGCATCTCGGTGACGACGGCGTAGCCGCGCGCGCGCAGGTGCCGGCTCGCGCCACGGCAGACGGCGCGGGTGATCTCGGGCCGGGCGGGGGGCGGGGTCACGATGGAATCGGCCGGGCTCATCGCCGGATGTTATTCTTATGTCCGGACGAAGGCAAGCCCGGTCCGCGATCGCGCTTGACCGCGCCGGGCGCTGCGGGCTTGTGGACGCGCCCCAGCCCGGAGCCGGCCTTGAACGCCTACTGGCCTCCCCTCTTGATCGCCTTCGTCGCCGCCGCCGCGGCGTCGCGCTTCTGCGTGCTGCTGCGACCGCTGCTGGTGCGCTATGCGCTGGCGCGGCCCAACGCCCGCTCCAGCCACAGCCGGCCGACGCCGCAGGGGGGCGGCGTCGCGGTGCTGCTCGGAGCCTATCTCGCGCT
This sequence comes from Allobosea sp., assembly GCA_021732895.1. Taxonomy (GTDB): domain Bacteria; phylum Pseudomonadota; class Alphaproteobacteria; order Rhizobiales; family Beijerinckiaceae; genus Allobosea. Next base: position 3,803 of record JAKFWE010000314.1, read on the forward strand.
CGGCGGCGCGCTCGCCCTCGCGCCGGTCGCGGCGCCGCTGCGCGACGGGCTGCTGCTGGTGATGGCGAGCGCCGCCGCGCTGGCCGCGCTCGGCGCGCTCGACGACATCAGGCCGCTGCCGGCGGGTCTGCGGCTGCCGCTGCAGGCGCTCTGCGTCGGGGCGGTGCTGCTCTTCGCGGCGCCGGAGATCCGGCTCTTCCCCGAGGCGCTGCCGCTGGCGCTGGAACGGGGACTGGCGCTGCTCGCCGGGCTCTGGTTCGTCAACCTCGTCAATTTCATGGACGGGATCGACTGGATGACGGTGGTCGGCCTCGCGCCGCTGCTGGCGGCGCTGGCCTATGGCGGCGCAGCCGGCCCGCTCGACCCGGTCAGCGGCTGGCTCGCGGCGGCGCTCTGCGGCGGGCTGATCGGCTTCGCGCCGGAGAACAGGCCGAGCGCCCGGCTCTTCCTCGGCGATGTCGGCTCCCTGCCGATCGGCCTGATCACCGCCTATCTCCTCTACAGGCTCGCCGGCGCGGGCGGCTTCACCGCGGCGCTGATCCTGCCGCTCTACCACATCGCCGACTCCAGCCTGACGCTGCTGGCCCGGCTGGCGCGGCGCGAACGCATCTGGGAGGCGCATCGCAGCCATTTCTACCAGCGCGCCACCGTCAACGGCTACGCCGTGAGCGAGATCGTGGCGCAGGTGGCGCTGCTGAACGGCCTGCTGATCGTGCTGGCGGGCATCAGCCTCGCCTTCCCGGCGCTCCCGGCGCAGGCCGCCTGCCTGATCGCGGCCGGCGTGCTGACCGGATCGCTGCTGCGCCGGTTCTCGCGCCGGCGCAGCCCGGCATGAGCGGACCACGCGTCCTCGTCACCGGCGCGAGCGGCTTCATCGGCCCCCATGTCGTGGCGCGCCTGCGCGAAGGCGGCTACGCGGTCAGGATCGCGTCGCGCACGCGCGCGCCGCACGATCCGGCGATCGAACAGGTCGTCGTCGGCGATCTCGCCGGAGCGGTCGACTGGCGCGCGGCGCTTGAGGGCGTCGGCCATGTCGTGCACATGGCCGGGCTCGCCCATGCCGGGCCTGGCCTCGACGAGGCGCTCTACCGGCGGATCAACGCCGACGCGACGCTGGACCTGGCCGAGGCGGCGCGGCGCGCCGGCGCAGCGCGCTTCGTCTACCTGTCCTCGATCAAGGCGCTGAGCGGGCGCTTCGACGGGCCGCCTCTGGGCGACGACGACGCGCCGGCGCCCGACGACGCCTATGGCCGCTCCAAGCGGGAGGCCGAGCGCGGGCTGGCCGGGCTCGATCTCGACTGGGTGGCGCTGCGGCCGACATTGGTCTACGGGCCGGGCGTGAAGGCCAACATGGCGGCGCTGCTGCGCCTGGCGCGCCTGCCGCTGCCGCTGCCGCTGGGAGGGCTCGACGCGCCGCGCTCGATCCTGGCCGTGGAGAACCTGGCCGAGGCGGTGGCCTTCGCGCTGACCCCGGCCTGCCCGGCGCGGCGCTGCTACCTCGTCGCCGATCCCGAGCCCGCCAGCGTCGCCGAGATGATCGCGGCGATGCGGGCCGGTATGGGGCGCAGGCCCGGCCTGCTGCCGATCCCGGCGTCGTGGCTCGCAACGCTGGCCCGGCTCGCCGGCAAAAGCGAGGCCTTCGCCAAGCTGTCGGGCGGCCTGCGCGCGCCGCCGGAGGCGCTGCTGGCGGCGGGCTGGCGACCTAGGCTGGCGACGAGGCAGGCTCTGGCGCAGCTTGCGGCGGGCAATGGCGGCGGCTGAAATCCGGGATCGCCTCGTCGAGGACGGCCTCCGCCGCGATCCGGTCATCCGCCCGCACGGCCGCCTCGAGACGGTCGATCCAGCCCTGCAGCATGGCGCGGCCGGCGAAGTTCGGCTTGGCCGCCATCACGCCGTCGAGCCCGGTCTCCGCCATCGGTTCGTCGCGGGCGAACAGGATCTCGTTGAGGCGCTCGCCCGGCCGCGCGCCGGTGACCGCGATCTCGATATCGACGCCGGGCTCGTATCCGGCCAGGCGGATCATCCGCTCGGCGAGATCGATGATCCTGAGCGGCTGGCCCATCTTCAGCACGTAGACGGCCGCGCGCTCGTCCTGCGCGCCGTCGGCGCGAGCATGCGAGGCGGAAGTGAGGACGAGATCGCAGGCCTCGCGGATCGTCATGAAATAGCGGATCATCTGGCGGTCGGTGACGGTAACCGGCCCGCCCCGCTCGATCTGCGCCTTGAATTTCGGCACCACCGAACCGACCGAGCCGAGCACGTTGCCGAAGCGCACCGCGACGAGCCGGACGCCGCCGGCCTCCAGGCTCTCGGCGTCGCGCGACTGCGCGTACATCTCGGCGAAGCGCTTGGTCGCGCCCAGCATCGAGACGGGCTCGATCGCCTTGTCGGTCGAGATCATCACGAAAATGGCCGCGCCCGCCTCGATGGCGGCGTCGGCGGCGTTGATCGAGCCGAAGATGTTGGTCTTGATCCCCTCCGCCCAGTCGGCCTCGAGATAGGGCACGTGCTTGAGCGCGGCGGCGTGGATGACGATGTCCGGCGAAAAGCCTGAGAAAAGCCGGGCGATGCGGGCGCGGTCGCGGACGTCGGCGAGGGCGCCGGTGACGCGCGCCCGGTGTCCCTGCACGTCGAGCAGCTCGGTGATCTGGAACAGCGCCGGCTCCGAACCCTCGACCACCAGAATTTCAGCGGCGCCGAAGGCGGCGCAGCGCAGGCAGATTTCCGAGCCGATGGAGCCGCCGCCGCCGGTGACGATGACGCGCTTGCCGCGCATGAAGGCGTCGAGACGCTCGCGGTCGATCCGGACCGAGGGCCGCACCAGCAGGTCCTGGATCTCCAGCGGCGCGAGCTCTCCGTCGCGTGCGCCTTCACCGGGCGGATCGAGCCGCGAGATCGGCAGCGCCAGCCCGCGCGTGCCGGCCAGCCACTCGTCTGGCCTCGCCTCGGGCAGCAGGGCGCTCGGCGTGGCGACGATGCGGCGGAACGGC
>JAKFWE010000459.1 GCA_021732895.1 Allobosea sp.
GCGCCGCTGCGCGCGGAGCCGCTGCTATGAGCGGCGTGGCGTAGAGCGTCCCCGCGCCGTAATAGGCGCAGATCTTCTCTTCCTCGAGCCGGGTCACCGAATCCGGGGTGCGCGTGCCGGGCACGTCGGCGAACTGACGCGCCAGGATCGCCTTGACCCTGATCTGGCCGATCCCGGGTTTGACGCCGCGCCTGATGTCGGAAAAGTTGACCGGCAGCAGCACGTTGCGGCCGCCGTCCAGCGCCACCTCGAAATAGCGGATCAGCGCCTCGGAGCGATCGACCCAGAGATCGACGACCTTGCCGGCGACCTTGTTGTCGGCGCCGAGGACCGCATACCCCCGCGGGTCCTCGTAGGCGGAGCAGGCATAGCCGGTCGCGACCCGCACGGGGACGATCTTGAGATGATTGTCATAGGTCATGTCCGGCATGTCGGAGCGCTCTGCCCAGGAACCGGGACCGATCGAATCCAGCATCGGACTGGCGCCGGTCGGCGCCAATGGCGCGCCCGGGAAGGCGGCGGTGGGCCGGGCGGCGAGTTCGCGGCGGTCCGCCATGCCGGTCGGCGCCATGACCTTCGCGCCGGTCGAGAGCTGGAAGGTCTTGGGCGCGGGATAGAAGATCAGGCTCGGCGAGAGCAGCTTGCCGGGATGGGTGTCCGATTCCAGCGGGTAGCCTTCGCGTCTGTCCTCGCGGCGCAGATAGACGATCAGCCCGGCGAAAAAGAGCCAGAACAGCCAGATCGTGACCTGGGCGACGTCGATGTATCCCATGATTTCGCGCATTGGAGAGCCCTCCTTCAAAGGCTTTCAGCTTGGAAATTCCGCGAGGCCGAAGCGGGGTGACGGGGTGGCGCGCACCTGATCGGCGCTGCGCACGAGCGGGCCGATGGCGATGAGCGTGGCGAAGAGCAGCGCGATCTCGACATGGTAGACGACGCTGTAGGCGACCGAAGGATCGGAGAAGGCCGGGCCGAGCGAGCCCGTGCCGGAGAGCATGGCGACGAGATCGCGCAGGGCGCCGCCGAGCGCGATCGAGAGCCCGGCGGCGCTGGCCTGCACCGCGCCCCAGATGCCCACGGCGAGCCCGTTCAGCCCGCCGCTCTGGATCTCCATCGCCGTGGTCAGGGTCGATACGGCGAAGAGCCCGCCGCCGAAGCCGATCAGCGCCACGCCGAAGCGGAACAGGCCGGGCGCATCGACCGCTCCGGCGAAGATCACGCAGGGGAAGGCCACGAGACCGGCCACGACGCCGAGCGCCGCCAGCCTGTAGGGATCGACGCCGGCCGCAAGCGCGCGCGCCGCGAGCACGAAGGCGCCGAGCGCGCCGGCCGCCAGCAGGGCGGTCAGAATCGTCGTGCCGCTGACGCTGAGGTTCAGCACCTGCGCGCCGAACGGCTCCAGGATGATGTCCTGCATGTTGAAGGCGGCGGTGCCGAGCCCGACGGCGACGAGGAAGCGCAGGCTCCGCCGGTCGGCGACGAAGGCCGACAGCGCCGCGCGGAAGGCCGGTCGCTCCGCGTCGGCGCGGGTCAGGGCCGGGTTGCGGACCTCCTGTTTCCACAGCGCGACGATGTTCAAGCCCATCGTCACCATGGCCGCGCCCTGCACGACCTGGATCAGCCGCAACGGGGAGAAATCGCTGAGCAGCCAGGCGAAGGCCAGGCCCGACAGCACCATGCCGGCGAGCAGTGTCACGTAGAGCAGCGCGACGACGCGGGCGCGGGTGGCGGGCGTGGCGAGATCGGTCGCGAGCGCGAGCCCTGCAGTCTGTGTGGTGTGGAGGCCGGCCCCGACCAGCAGGAAGGCGAGCGCGGCGCCAGCCTGCCCGATCCAGACCGGGCCGACGCCGTCGCCGGACAGCACGAGCAGTGCGAAGGGCATGATGGCGAGGCCGCCGAACTGCAGCAGCGAGCCGAACCAGATATAGGGCACGCGCCGCCAGCCCAGCACCGAGCGATGCGTGTCGGATTTGTACCCGACCAGCGCCCGGAAGGGCGCGAACAGGAAGGGCAGCGCCACCATCAGCGCCACGATCCAGGCCGGGACGTTCAGCTCGACGATCATCACCCGGTTGAGCGTTCCGACCAGCAGCACGGTCGCCATGCCGACTGAAATCTGGAACAGCGACAGCCTGAGGATGCGTCCGAGCGGCAATTCCGGCGAGGCCGCATCGGCAAAGGGCAGCCAGCGCGGACCAATCCGCGTCAGACCCTTCACCAGTGCGGTCGAGACCGGGTTCATCTGGCGACCAGCTCCAGAGCCTGCGACTTGTAGAAGGCGCTCGAAATCCTGCGGGTGCGCCCGGAACGCCAGCCGTTCAGGGCGGGCTCGGCCGCGATCTGCCGCGCCAGCGTCACTTCGCTGACAGGCTCGATCGCCGGCGCGCGATCCGAGCGCGGGAAGGCGCGCCCGACGATGTGCATCAGGGCCAGCGCCGGCGTGCGCGGAGCATGCGTGATCAGCAGCGAGCCAGAGGTGCGCGCCGCCAGCCCCGAGAGCACGCGCACGATGTCGGCGGCCTGGTAGTGGATCAGCGAATCCATCGCCACGACATGGTCGAAACGGCCGAGGCCCGCATCGAGCATGTCCCCGGAGCGGAAGGAGATCGCGCCGCCTTTGAGATCGCGCGGCGCGCGGTCCTGAGCCAGCGCCACCAGCGTCGGCGAGAGATCGATCGCCACGACATGGGCGCCGCGCAGCGCGCAGGCGACGGCGAGCGCCCCGGTGCCGCAGCCGGCGTCGAGGATGCGCGCGCCGCGCAGGTCGTCGGGCAGCCAGGAGAGCAGGGTCTCGCGCATCGCGTCGCGCCCGGCCCGGACCGTGGCGCGGATGCCGCTGACGGGCGCGTCGGAGGTCAGCTTCGTCCAGGCCTCGACCGCGGTGCGGTCGAAATAGGTCTTCAGCTCGCTGCGGCGCTGGGTGTAGGTGGCGTCGGACATCATTCGTACCCCAGAAAATCGAAGATCTCGCGGTCCTTCATCGGCCGCGCTTCCAGCCCCGGGCCGCCGGCCCACATCTGCTCGGCGAGGTTCATGTATTCGCGCTGCACGGCGAGAACCTCGGGCGCATCGCCCATCTCGAACAGGGTCGCCTTCTTCAGCCGCGAGCGGCGGATGGCGTCGAGATCGGGGAAATGGGCGAGGCGCTTCAGGCCGGTTGCGGCGTTGAAGCGGTCGATCTCGTCGGTGCCGGCCGAGCGGTTGGCGATGACGCCGCCGACGCGGACCTCGTAATTCTTCGACTTCGCCTTGATCGCCGCCACGATGCGGTTCATCGCGAAGATCGAGTCGAAGTCGTTGGCGGTGACGATGACGGCGCGCTCCGCATGCTGGAGCGGGGCGGCGAAGCCGCCGCAGACGACGTCTCCCAGCACGTCGAAGATCACCACGTCGGTGTCTTCGAGCAGGTGGTGCTCCTTCAGCAGCTTCACCGTCTGGCCGACGACATAGCCGCCACAGCCGGTGCCGGCCGGCGGGCCGCCGGCCTCGACGCACATCACGCCGCCATAGCCCTCGAAGCAAAAATCTTCGACGCGGAGCTCTTCCGAATGGAAGTTCACCGTCTCGAGCACGTCGATGACCGTCGGCATCAGCTTCTTGGTCAGCGTGAACGTCGAATCATGCTTGGGATCGCAGCCGATCTGGAGGACGCGCTTGCCCATCCGCGAGAAGGCGACCGAGAGGTTCGACGACGTCGTCGACTTGCCGATGCCGCCCTTGCCGTAGACGGCGAAGACTTTCGTCGACTCCACGCCCATGAGCTGATCGAGCTGGACCTGAACGGAGCCCTCGCCGTCCTCGCCGGGAGGCGGGGGCGCCTTGCGGGTATAGTTCGGCAGGCCCGGATGCTGGAAAAGGGTCGTCATGCTGCGGCCTCCACACCGATGCCTTCGAGCCGGTCTTCGAGTTCTTCGCCGGCCAGGCGGAGCGCGGCGAGGGTGGCCTCGTCGGGCTGCCAGTATTTGCGTTGTTGGGCTTCGATCAGCCGGTTCGCCAGCTTGGCGGACGCGGTCGGGTTCAGCGCGGCGAGCCGTTCGCGCATCACCGGATCGAGCAGGAAGGTCTGTGCGGTCTGCTGGAAGACCCAGGGCTGGACTGCGCCGGTGGTGGCCGACCAGCCCATGGTGTTGGCGACGTGGTGCTCGATCTGGCGCACGCCCTCATAGCCGTGCTTGAGCATGCCCTCGTACCATTTCGGGTTGAGCATCCGGGTGCGGGTCTCCAGCGAGACCTGCTCGGAAAGCGTGCGCACCGTGCCCTCGCCGCGCGTCTGGTCGCCGATATAGACCGGGACCGACGAGCCGCCGGCGCGCTTCACCGCGCGCGAGATGCCGCCGAGCGTATCGAAATACTGGTCGATCGTGGTGACGCCGAGCTCGACCGATTCGAGGTTCTGGTAGGCTAGCTCGACGCCGGCGAAGATCGTGCCGAGCAGTTCCTTCTGCTGCACCGGCCTTCCCGAGACGCCATAGGCGAAGGATTTCCGGCGCGAATAGGTCTCGGCCAGTTCGTCCTCGTCGTCCCAGCGGCTGTTCTCGATCAGATGGTTGACGTTGGCCCCGTAAGTGCCGTCGGCGTTGGAGAAGACGCGAAGCGCCGCGGTCTCAAGATCGCAGCCATGCTGGGCCTGATAGGCCAGCGCGTTGCGGCGCAGATAGTTCTGCTCGACCGGCTCGTCGGCCTGCGCCGCCATCAGCGCGGCCTCTGCCAGGAGCCGGGTCTGCAGCGGCAGCAGGTCGCGAAAGATGCCCGACAGCGTCATCACCACGTCGATTCGCGGGCGGCCGAGTTCGGCGAGCGGGATCAGTTCCGCGCCGCAGAGCCGGCCATAGCCGTCAAAACGGGGCCTCGCGCCCATCAGGGCCAGCGCCTGCGCGATCGGGCCACCCTCGCTCTTCAGATTGTCGGTGCCCCAGAGCACGATCGCGATCGAGGCGGGGAGCGGGTTTCCACCCTCGACATGGCGGGCTAGCAGCCGGTCGGCCTGTTTCGCGCCGTCGGCGACCGCGAAGGCCGAGGGAATGCGGAACGGATCGAAGCCGTGAACATTGCGGCCCGTCGGCAGGATCGCCGGCGTGCGCAGCAGGTCGCCGCCGGGCGCGGGCTTGACGAAGCGGCCGTCGAGCGCGGTCAGGAGGCCCTCGATCTCGCTGTCGCGGTCGATCATCTCGCCGGTGCGAGCGAGTTCGCCGAACATCGCCAGCTCGGATGCGTCGGTGGCGAGTGCGGCCGCCGTGGTCTCGCCGGTCGCAAGCGCCTCGACAATGGCGCGATCGGCCTTGCGCCCATGCGACGCCTCGGCCACCGCCAGCAGCGTATCGACCTTCTCGGCGACCGTGTGCTTGGCGCCGACGACGTGCAGTCCGTGCGGGATCAGCGTGTATTCGAGTTCCAGAACCGCGTTGGTCAGCGCGGCGACGGTCGCGCCCGCATCGTCACCCCAGGCGGGCTCGGCCTGCGCCAGATCGAGCGCCGCCGCCTGCGCCTGGATCAGTTGGGCGAGATCGGCGCTCTCGTTCTCCGCGCCCGGCTGCCGCCAGCGCTCCAGCGAGGCTTTCAGTTCCACCAGGCCGCGATAGAGCCCCGCGCTCGCCACCGGCGGCGTCATGTAGCTGACCAGAGTCGCGGCCGAGCGGCGCTTGGCGATGGTGCCCTCGGAGGGGTTGTTGGCGGCGTAGAGATAGATGTTGGGCAGGTCGCCGATCAGCCGGTCGGGCCAGCATTGGGCGGTCAGGCCGACCTGCTTGCCCGGCATGAATTCGAGCGCGCCATGGGTGCCGAAATGAAGGACGGCATTGGCTGCGAAGTCTTCGCGCAGAAAACGGTAGAAGGCGGAGAAGGCGTGGGTCGGCGCGAAGCCCTTCTCGAAGAGCAGCCGCATCGGGTCGCCCTCATAGCCGAAACCGGGCTGGATGCCGACGAAGATGTTGCCGAATTCGCGGCCGAGCACGAAGAGCGAGGTTCCGTCGCTCTGCTGGCGGCCGGGCGCGGGGCCCCATTGCGCCTCGATCTCGGCGAGATGCCGCTCGCGCCGGACATGGTCGTTGACGTTGATGCGCGCATGGACGTTGGCGTCGGCGCCGAAGCGGGCGGCGTTGCCGTGCAGGATCGCGTCGCGCAGCGCATCGACGGAGGCCGGAACCTCGACCGAATATCCGGCCTTGGCGAGGCCTTTCAGCGTGTTGAACAGCGATTCGAACACGGCCAGGAACGCCGCCGTGCCGGTGGCCCCGGCGTTCGGCGGGAAGTTGAACAGCACGATGGCGAGCTTGCGCTGCGCGAGTTCGGTCTTGCGCAGGGCGACAAGCTTCGCCACCCGGGACGCCAGCATGGCGACGCGCTCGATATCGGGGCGCATGTCGGCGCGGCTGTCGCCGGCCTCGCTGTCGGAGCGGCCGCCGAAGACCATCGGTCCGGTCGCGCCGTCGAGTTCGGGGATGGCGACCATCATCGTCGCCTCGACCGGCATCAGCCCGCGATCCGACGCGGTCCACTGCTCCAGGCTCTGGAACTCGATCGCCTGGGCGGCGATATAGGGGACGTCGAGGCCCGACAGCATGGCGTCGGCGGCGGAGGCGTCGTTATAGGCCGGGCCGCCGACCAGAGAGAAGCCGGTCAGCGAGACCAGCGCGTCGATGACGGGACGGCCATCGCGCTTGAAATAGGCATCGACGGCAGGCCGCGCATCGAGCCCGCCGGAAAAGGCCGGGATGACGTTCAGGGCCTTGGCCTCGAAGGCGGCGATGACCGCGTCGTAATGGGCGGTGTTGCCGGCCAGCAGAT
>JAKFWE010000385.1 GCA_021732895.1 Allobosea sp.
CCAATATCGACGTGCTGAAGCGCGCCGGCGTCACCTACCTCGTCTCGCTCTCGGCCTCGCGGGCGAGCTTGGCCTCGGGCATCGCCGTCATGCCGATCAGGTCGTAGCCCAGGCCCTTATAGGTCAGCGATTCGGCGTAGGTGGAGAATTGCGGGCCTTCCATCGTCACCAGCGTGCCGCCGCGCACGAAGGCGATCTCCTCCGCCGTCGCGGCCTCCGCCAGGCGCGCCTGAAGGGCGGGACCGACCGGATGGCCGAAGGAGACATGGGCGACGCAGCCCGTGCCGAAAAAGGAGTTCTCGCGCCGCACCGTGCGATCGACGAACTGGTCGACCAGCACGAACAGGCCCGGATAGAGCTCCGCCTTGTAGGAGCCGCAGGCCGAGAGCGAGACGAGGTCGGTGACGCCGGCGCGCTTCAGCACGTCGATATTGGCGCGGTAGTTGATCTGCGAGGGCGGGATCGCGTGGCCCCGGCCGTGACGCGGCAGGAAAACCACCTTGGTCTCGCCCATCCTGCCGATCCGCAGGAGGTCCGACGGCTCGCCCCAGGGGCTTTCCACGCGCTCCTCGCGCAGGTCGGTCAGGCCGGGCAGGTCGTAGAGACCCGACCCGCCGATGATTCCCAGAACGGCTTGGCTCATGCGGGTTCCCTGCTGGCGACCGAGACAGTTTCAGGCTTGCGCGACGGTCATGACAAGCCTGCGACGCGCCTGAATCGAAAAAGGGCCCCGTCGCCGGGGCCCTCACATCGCCTGTTTGGGCTCAATGCGCCGGCGATCCGTCGGGCATGCGGGCCCAGATCTTCTTCTTGGTGTAGTAGAGCAGGCTGCCGAAGATGAGCAGGAACAGCATCACCTGCATGCCGAGGCGCTTGCGCGCCTCGAGATGCGGTTCGGCCATCCAGACCATGAAGGCGGCGACGTCCTTGCTGTACTGCGCCACCGTCTCGGGCGCGGAAGGCTGGCCGTTGGGCAGCTTGGGATACTCGACCTGCCCGTCCTGCATCGGCTGCGGCATCGCGATCAGGTGGCCCGGCATGTAGGTGTTGTAATACTGCCCGGGCTGCAGTTCCGGCGTGCCGGCGGGCGGCGGGTCCTTGTAGCCGGCCAGCAGCGCGGCGATGTAGTCCGGCCCCTGCTCCTGATACTGCGTGAACATGTCGAAGATAAAGGTCGGGAAGCCGCGCTCGTAGCTACGCGCCTTGGCCAGAACCGAGAGATCGGGCGGATAGGCCCCGCCATTGGCGGCGCGTGCGGCCTGGTCGTTGGGGAAGGGGGCGGGGAAGCGGTCGGCCGGCCGGCCGGGCCGCTCGAACATCTCGCCCTGCTCGTTGGGGCCGTCCTTGATCTGGTATGTCGCCGCGAGCGCCGTGATCTGCCCGGTGGAGAATTCCGGACCTCCCGGCTGCGAAAGGTTGCGGAAGGCGATCAGGCTGGCCGAGTGGCAGTTGGCGCAGACCTCCTTGTAGACCTTGTAGCCGCGCTGCAACTGCGCCCGGTCGAACGTGCCGAACGGGCCGGAGAAGGACCAGCGCAGCGCCGGCGGAATGACGCGCTCCTCGGCGGCGGAGGCCGGCTGCGCCAGCGCTGCGCCGAGGCCGGCGGCGAGCCCGAGCAGGGCGAGACGAAACGGAAGCGTGGTCATGGTTTCGTCAGCCCTTGGCGTTGGGTTCGGCGGCGGTCGCCGTGGCGAGGCGCGCGCCCGAGCCGCCCTTCATGGCGCCCAGCACGGAATCGGCGATCGAGGTCGGCAGCGCCTTCGGCCGCTCGAACAGGCCGATCACGAACAGCGCCACGAAGAAGCCGAAATACAGCGTCGTGAGGATCTGCGAGGCGATCACATAGCCGCCTTCGGCAGGCTTGGCGCCGAGCCAGCCGAGGCCGATGCAGACGACCACGAACATCCAGAAGAACTGGCGCGCGATCGGCCGGTAGGTCATCGACCTGACCTTGGACGAGTCGATCCAGGGCAGGAAGGCCAGCACCACGATGGCGCCGCCCATGGCGAGCACGCCGCCGAGCTTGTCGGGAACGGCGCGCAGGATCGCGTAGAACGGCAGGAAATACCATTCCGGCACGATGTGCAGTGGCGTCACCGCCGGGTTCGCGGGGATGTAGTTGTCGGCATGGCCCATGAAATTGGGCATGTAGAAGACGAACCACGAGAACACGAAGATGAAGCACACCATCGCGAACAGATCCTTGATCGTCGCATAGGGCGTGAACGGCACCGTGTCCTTGGCGACGTTCTTGACCTCGACGCCGGTCGGGTTGTTCTGCCCGACATGGTGCAGCGCCCAGACATGAAGGATGACCACGCCGAAGATCATGAACGGCAGCAGGTAGTGCAGCGAGAAGAAGCGGTTCAGCGTCGGGTTGTCGACCGAGTAGCCGCCCCACAGGAAGGTGACGATCGTCTCGCCGATCAACGGCAGGGCCGAGAACAGGTTGGTGATGACGGTGGCGCCCCAGAAGGACATCTGCCCCCAGGGCAGGACGTAGCCCATGAAGGCGGTCGCCATCATCAGCAGGAAGATGACGACGCCGAGGATCCAGAGCACCTCGCGCGGGGCCTTGTACGAACCGTAATAGAGCCCGCGGAAGATGTGGATGTAGACCGCGATGAAGAACATCGAGGCGCCGTTGGCGTGCAGATAGCGCATCAGCCAGCCGTAATTGACGTCGCGCATGATGTGCTCGACGGAGCTGAACGCCACGCTCGACATCGGCGTGTAGTGCATCGCCAGAACGATGCCGGTGACGATCTGCGCCACCAGCATGAACATCAGGATGCCGCCGAAGGTCCAGAAATAGTTCAGGTTGCGCGGCACCGGGTAGGACACCGCCGCATCATGGCCGAGACGGATGATTGGAAGGCGTGCGTCGAGCCAGCGCTCGATGCCTGTCCTGGGGGTATAGCTGCTGTGTCCGCTCATGACGAATGCCTCAGGGCTGTTCCATCTGATGCTCGAAAATCCGCCGGGCGCATCGCTCAGCCGATCCGGATCTTGGTGTCGGAGGTGAAGGCGTAGGGCGGCAGGCCGAGATTGAGCGGCGCCGGTCCCTTCCGGATGCGGCCGGACGAATCATAGTGCGAGCCGTGGCAGGGGCAGTACCAGCCGTCGAATTCGCCCTTCGGTTCACCCGCGGCCGTGCCCGACGGAATGCAGCCGAGATGGGTGCATTTGCCGTAGAGCACGAGATACTGCTCATGGCCCTGCTTGACGCGGGCCTGATCCGCCTGGGGATCGCGCAGGCTCGCGACGTTGACGGCGCGGGCCTCGTCGATCTCCTTCTTGGTGCGGTGGCGCACGAAGATGATCTGGCCGCGCCAGACCAGCTTGACGCCCTGGCCCTCGGCCACGGGGGTGAGATCGAAATCGATCGGCGCGCCGGCCGCGACGGTCTGCGCGTCGGGCGCGAGCTGGCTGACCAGCGGCACGACCACGGCGCCGAGGCCGACGACGCCGGCCGCGCCGGTCGCCAGCATCAGGAAGTCGCGGCGCGTGCCTTCGGGCGGGGTCGCGCCATGCGTTGTGGTGTGGGTCGTCTGGGCCACGATCCGGTCCTCTGCTCTCGAGCCTCAGCCTGGAAGGCGTTCAATTCCAGCTTCGCACTCAACGTCTAGGAGCGCGCAGGCGCCATCGCAATGCGGCGGCGCGTCACTGGCGCGCTCTTTGGCACGCAGGTTTGACTGAGTCTACTGTTTGTGGGACAGGGGCGGCGATCCGCGAGGGGGGGATCGGAAAGCTCAGGCGACGACCTTTTCGGGATCGGCGGCGGCGAGGAAACCGCCCGACTGGCGGGCCCAGAGCCGGCCGTAGAGCCCGCCGCGCGCGACCAGCTCGGCATGGCTGCCCGAATCGACGATGGCGCCCTGATCGAGCACGATCAGCCGGTCGAGCGCGGCGATGGTCGAGAGCCGGTGGGCGATGGCGATCACCGTCTTGCCCTGCATCAGGCCGGCGAGCTGCTCCTGGATCGTCGCCTCGACCTCGGAATCGAGCGCCGAGGTCGCCTCGTCGAGGATCAGGATCGGCGCGTCCTTGAGCAGCACCCGGGCGATCGCGATGCGCTGGCGCTGGCCGCCCGAGAGCTTGACGCCGCGCTCGCCGACGCGCGACTCGAAGCCCTTTCGTCCGTCCTGGTCGGTCAGGCCCGGCACGAACTCGTGCGCCGAGGCCTGCCGCGCCGCTTCCATGATCTCGCCTTGCGAGGCGCCGATGCGGCCATAGGCGATGTTGTCGCCGATCGAGCGGTGCAGCAGCGAATTGTCCTGCGTCACCATGCCGATCTGGGCCCGCAGCGAATCCTGCGTCACCTGCGCGATGTCCTGGCCGTCGATCAGGATGCGCCCGCCGTCGAGCGGGTAGAGCCGCAGCAGCAGGTTGACCAGCGTCGATTTGCCCGCGCCGGAAGGCCCGACGAGGCCGATCTTCTCGCCCGGCCTGATCTCGAGGTCGAGCCCCTCGAACAGCCCGGTCTTGCGGCCGTAGTTGAAGCGCACGCCCTCGAAGCGGATCGCCCCGGCCCCGACCCGTAGCGGCTCCGCGTCGGCCGCGTCGGTCAGGTCGTGCGGCTTGGCGATGGTCTCCATGCTCTCCTGCACCGCGCCGATGTTCTCGAACACGCCGCGCACCAGATGGATCAGCCAGGTCGACATCTGCACCAGCCGCAGCACCAGCCCGATCGCGGCCGCGACCGCGCCGGGCGTCATCTGGCCGATGCTCCAGAGCCACAGGCAGAGCCAGGCCGTGACCACGACGAGCAGGCTGTTCATCGTCTGCAGGATGACGCTGACGCCGGTGATCAGCCGCGACAGGTTGAGGAAGGCGGCGTTCCAGCGCGTCAGCGCGTCGCGCACGGCCGAGCGTTCGGCGTCGGCGCGGGCGAAGAGCTTGACGGTGAGGATGTTGGTGTAGGCGTCGACGATGCGGCCCGTGGTGGTCGAGCGGCCGAGCGAATTGGCCTCGGAGCGCGCCCTGGCGCGCGGCACGAAATAGATCAGCAGCGCGACATAGGCGCCGAGCCAGACCACGACCGGCAGCGCCAGCCACAGCGAGGTCGAGCCGAAGAAGCCGATCGCGACCGAGGCGAAGATCAGCGCGTACCAGAGATCGTCGATGACCTCGATCGTCGCGCCCCTGATCGCCTGCCCGGCCTGGACGACGCGCGAGGACAGCCGGCCGGCGAAATCGTTCTGGAAATAGCCGAGCGCGTGGCCGAGCGTGTAGACGTGGTTGCGCCAGCGGATCTGGTTGGTGATCTGCGGCACCACGACCTGATCGACGATGGCGTGGTTGGCGAAATAGATCAGCGGCCGGACCACCACGAGCAGGAAGGCCGCGCCCGCCAGCATCAGGCCATGGTCGCGAAAGATCGTCTCGGGCGACTGGGTCGTGAGCAGATCGACGAACCAGCCGACCATCAGATACATCGCCGCCTCGATGCCGCTGAAGCCGAGGCCCGTCAGCATGATCAGGGCCATCCAGCCCTTCACGCCCTTGATGTGGTGCCACATGAAGGGCAGCACGCCGCGCGGCGGCGTCTCGCGCTCGTCGAACGGCGCGAAGACGTCGACCTGGCGTTCAAGGGTGCGGAACAGGGCGGAAAACATGGCGAGACCGCCCTCCTGGACCGGCGTCATGTCGAAATCTCGACCGGATATGGCGCGTCCGCGGCCATGCGGCCAGCCTGCTTGACGCATGCCGCCCCGCCATCCGATGACCGCAGCCTTACGGTTCCGCCATCCCCGATAGCGTCAGCATGCCGCGCCTTGCGCTCTACCAGCCCGACATTCCGCAGAACGCCGGCACGATGATCCGGATGGCGGCCTGCCTCGGCGTCGCGATCGACATCGTCGAGCCGGCGGCGTTCGACGTGTCGGATCGGCATTTCCGCCGGGCGGGGATGGACTATCTGGAGCGCGCGGCGGTGACGCGCCACGATTCCTTCGCCGCGTTCGACGCGTGGCGGCGGCAGGCCGGCCGCCGCCTGATCCTGGCCGAGACCGACGGCGCGACCGCCCATGTCGATTTCGCGTTCCGGGCCGGCGACATCGTCATGGTCGGGCGGGAATCGGCCGGCGTGCCGCCGGAGGTTTATGCTGCCGCCGACGCCGTCGTTCATGTGCCGATGCGGGAGGGCCTGCGCTCGCTCAACGTCGCGGTTGCGGCGGCGCTGGTTCTGGGCGAAGCCTTGCGGCAGGTGGGCGGGTTTGAACCAACCGCAGAGGTGAAGCACGAGGAACCCCTCTCCCGAGTGGGAGAGGGGCAGGGGTGAGGGACGGACAATTCCAGATAGGGCACAGTTCTTACCCATCGATGTCTCATCCTGAGAGGGCCTGCCCTCACCCCTGCCCCTCTCCCACCCGGGAGAGGGGTTCTTCCAGCGCCTCGTTCTGAGGTGTGGGAGCGAGAAGAATGAACGACCATAAGGCCGCCGACCCGAACCCCGCCAACCTCGCCCTCGCGGAATCCATGAAACCCCGCGCCCGCGCCTGGTTCGAAACCCTACGCGACCGCATCTGCGCATCGCTTGAGGCCATCGAGGACGAGGCCGCCGGCCCCTTTGCGTCCGAGGCCGATGCGGCGACCGCAGGCCGGTTCGTGCGCACGCCCTGGAGCCGCACCAACCATGACGGGGCCGAGGGCGGCGGCGGCGTGATGTCGGTCATGTCGGGCCGCGTCTTCGAGAAGGTCGGCGTCCATGTCTCGACGGTCCATGGCACCTTCCAGCCCGAATTCGC
>JAKFWE010000014.1 GCA_021732895.1 Allobosea sp.
TCACCGCCGATTTCCTTATCTGCCTCGAGGATGGCAAGAAATTCAAATCGCTGAAGCGCCATCTGCGCACGCAGTACAACATGTCGCCCGAGCAGTACCGCGAGAAATGGGGGTTGCCGCCGGATTATCCGATGGTCGCGCCGAACTACGCCGAGGCGCGCTCGCAACTCGCCAAGAAAATGGGCCTCGGCCAGCAGCGTCGCAAGCGTCGCTGACCCGGCCGGCTCGGTCCATCCTGCCAGAGACCCGGAAACCCGTCGGCTCGCCGGCGGGTTTTTCCGTGCGATGGCGGCTTTTGCGTGCGGTGGCAGGAGCGACCGGGCGGCGCGTCAAAAGCTCTTGCAATTTCCAGTATAGGATTATATTCATACACAGCCATGGTTGCGGTGCGCCGGCTGGACGCGCAAAGGAACATATCATGAACATTCAGTACGACAAGGCGCTCGATCCGCTCGATCCGCTTGGGCCGACGGCGCGTGCGCGGCTGGTCGAGGTCGCGGTCTCGGCGTTGTCGGGCGTATCCGCGTCGCGGCTGCGTGGGCGGTCGCGAGGGCGCGCCCGCGCCGCCCGCGCCCGTCAGGTCGCGATGTATCTCGCCCATGTCGTCTTCGGCCTTTCGCTGAGCCGCGTCGGCGTCTGCTTCGGGCGCGATCGCACGACGGTCCGCCATGCCTGCGCGCTGATCGAGGATCGCCGTGACGATCCCGCGGCCGAGTGCGGCCTGGCCGCGGTCGAACTGGGGCTTCTGGCGCTCGGCGCCAGTCTGGATCGCGCCCGCCAGGACGCCGAGGCGCTGTCATGAGCGCGTCCGGTGGAGCCGCGCATCGCCATGCCGACCTGCTGCGTCGCCTGTCGGAGCCCGAGGCCTTCGGCAAGGCCTCATCGCTGGGATGTGGACGCATCGCCCTGTTTCGCCGCGTCGGGGGTGCGACGCTCGGGGCGGGATACGCCTCGGCCGCGGCGATCGAGGCGCTGGTCGCCGAGGGCCTCGCCGCCTGGAGCGGGGAGGGCCGGGAGCGCCGGCTCGGTCTGGTCGAGGGCGGCGCCCTGACCTCGGCCGAGGTCGCCGTCGAGGGCGCGTCGCGCCGGGTTCTGCTGGACATGCGCGAGAGTCCGCTGCTCTGGCTGCGACGCCGGCCGGGCAAGGACGGCAAGCCGCAGATCTCGGATGCCGAGTTCGCCGCCGGCGAGCGCTTCCGCGCCGATCTGACCCTCGCTGCGATGCTGCCGCGCACGACGATGAACTGGGACGCCTCCTTGACGCCGGAGGCGCGCGGGCCGGGCCGGTCCGATCCCGCGACCGGGTCTGATGCGACGATCGCCGCCCGTCAGCGCGTCGCGCGCGCCCGAGACCGTCTCGGCCCGGAGCTTTCGGGGCTGGCGATCGACGTTTGCGGCTTCCTCAAAGGGCTCGATCAGGTCGAGCGCGAGCGCGGCTGGCCGGCGCGCTCCGCCAAGATCGTCCTGCGGCTGGCGCTGTCCTCGCTCGCCGGACATTATGGGCTGGAAGCCGGGCATGGTCGCTCGAACCGGGAGTCATCGGCCTGGCGCGCGCCGGACGCCCGGCCCACGATCGCGGCGCGACGCTAGCTCAGGCGGCGGCCTCCCGCGCGTCGCGCTTGATCCGGTCGATCATCGCGCGCACGCCGTTGGAGCGCTGCGGCGTCAGATGCGCCGCCAGCCCCAGCCGCTCGTAGATCGCGAACGCGTCCGTCGCGATGATCTCGCCGGCGCTGCGGCCGGAGTAGATCGCCAGCGCCAGCGCCACGAGGCCGCGCACGATGTGGGCGTCGCTGTCGCCGAGGAAGTGCAGCCGCGTCGCCGGTCCCGGGCCGCCCTCGCGCCGCTGCGCCAGCCAGACCTGGCTGGCGCAGCCGCGCACCTTGTTGGCCTCGGTATGGGCTTCCTCTGGCAAGGGCTCCAGCGTCCGGCCGAGCTCGATCAGATAGCGGTAGCGGTCGTCCCAGTCGTCGAGCAGTTCGAAATTGCCGATGATCTCGTCGAGATTCGCGCTCATGGCCCATCCGTTCGCGCGCCGCCGGCGCAACCCGCCCCGGCGCTGGGGCCGGGGCGGACAGCCTGTCGGCATCGGCGGCGTTTCCACGCCCCGGTCTTCGGCTTGCCGCCGCCGGCAGTCAAGCGCCGCGCGGTCGCGGGTCGGTCGGGCGTGCGCTCAGCGCGCCGTGGGCGCGGTGTGGGCCTTGCCCGGCGAGGCGGTCGCCCCGCTCGCTGCCTCCAGGGCCAGCGCGAACAGGCGGGCGCGGGTCTGGGGATCGAGGTCCGCGACGATCCGCGCCGTTTCGCGCGCCGCCGTCAGGCTGCCGGCGGCGGCGGCGATGTCCGGCATGCCGAGCGACGTCGCCGCCGGAGCGGGAGCGTCGCCAGCGCTCTGCCGCGGGCCGAGCACCGGCGAATGGAACGCGATCACCCCGATCACCACCATGCTGCGCAGAAGATAAGCCATGTGCAGTCCCCGATTCGCCCGCCGCCCCGGCCGGTTCCAGACCCGTCGCGACACTAACCCGGCAGGTCGAAAGATCGCGTCTGCCGAAAGCATCGCATTTGACGCAAAGGCGCGGCGTTCTCTTCAGCTTCCATTCACCCTGCCGGCAACATCGGCGTCCCGCCGCCGGCGGGCGCGAATCACGCCAAGTGTCTGAATACAAGCGCATAAATCTGGCTCGACCGGAGCCGTTGGCCGTGTTCCGGGTCCCGGCTTTAAGTCCCGCTTAAACCGGCGTCGCGAGGATCGTCGGCGAGACGGGCGAGACGGCCCGCAGAGGACCGGCGTTGCGTTCATCCATCTCCCTATCGACGGTCAGAACACAGGTGGCGGCGCTGGCGCATCCCTCGGTGCTGCCAAATTCGCTCGAGCGCATGCGCCACGAGCGCTTCATGCTGACCAGGCTCGCCGCCGGCGCCGTCGGGCTCGGCCTTGCGCCGGCCTATCTGGCGTGGCGCGGCGCCATGGGGTCGTTCGAGATCCTGGTCCTGATCGCCGCGGCGCTGCCGCTCGTCGCGGTCGTGGTGCTGTCGCGCAGCGGCCGGCTCGACATCGCCCATGGCCTGTCGGCGGCTGCTCTGGCGCTCTTCGTAGCGGCTTTGGCCGGCATGACCGGCGGGGCGAGTTCGCCGCTTCTTCTCTGGCTCGCGGCCGTGCCCGCCGAGGCGATGTTCTTCGGTTCGCGAGCCTATGTCCTGCGGGCGAGCCTGATCGCGGGCGGTGTCCTCGGCGGCGTCGTCATCGTCCATCAGATCGGCCTCTTCGCCACGCCCGCGCCCGACTTCTCCGAAACGATGCCGGTTCTGGTCACGGGCGCCATCCTGCATGCGATGCTGTTCGCTGTCGGCTTCCTGCGCCGGCGGGACGAGGAGCTGCGCGAGCATCGCGCCTCGGACGCGCGCGCCCAGCTCCTGCTCGACCATGTCGGCGATCTGGTGACCTGGCACGACGGCAGCGGCGCGGTGGTTTTCGCCAACGCCGCGGCGGCGACGCTCGCCGGCGCGCAGCCGCGCGAGCTGCACGGTCGCGGCCTGTTCGAGCGCGTGCACATTGCCGATCGACCGCTGTTTCTGAAGGCCCTGAGCGACGCGGCTCATGGCGACGGCCGGGCCAGCGCCTGCTTCCGCACGCTTTTCGTGCCTGGCGACGCCTGGCCCGATCAGCGGGCGCCGGTCGCGCTCTGGCTCGAAATGCAGGCCCATCGCGTCGCCGACGGCGAAGCGCGCGGCGGGGCGGCCGTGGTCTGCGTCATGCGCGACGTGACGGCGCGCCGCGCGCTAGAGGAGTAGCAGACGCGAGGCCATGCCGAGGCGCTGAAGGCCCGCGACGTCCAGGGGCATTTCCTGGCGACGGTCAGCCACGAACTGCGCACGCCGCTCAACGCCATCATCGGCTTCTCGGAAATGCTGGACACCGACGTCCATGGCATGCTGGACGCCGAGCGGCGGCAGGAATACGCCCGGATCATCCACAGCTCCGGGCATCATCTGCTCGATGTCGTCAACACGCTGCTCGACATCTCGAAGATCGAGGGCGGCGCGATGACGATCGAGCAGGAGCTGATCGATCTCGCCGATCTCGCGCAGGGCTGCTGCGATCTGATGGCCCTGCGGGCCAAGGATGGCGAAATCGCGCTCGAACGCGTCGTCGGCCCCGACCTGCCGCCCCTGCTGGGGGACCGGCGGGCGCTCAGGCAGGTGATGATCAACCTCCTCTCGAACGCCCTGAAGTTCACGCCGGCCGGCGGGCGCGTCACGCTGGCGCTGGTGCGCGACGGCGGGATTATCGACCTTTCGGTCGCCGATACCGGCATCGGCATCGCCGCCGCCGACTTGCCGCGACTCGGCGATCCGTTCTTTCAGGCCAAGGGTTCCTATGACCGGGCCTATGAGGGAACGGGGCTCGGCCTTTCCGTCGTGCGCGGCCTCGTCGGGCTGCATGGCGGCCGTCTGACCGTGGAAAGCGCGCCGGGCGTCGGCACGCGCGTCTCCGTCCGGCTGCCGATCGACGGCGTCGCGGCGGCCTCGCAGCCGGTCAGCATCGCGACCTTCGCCCGCGCGCCGCGCCGCGGATTCGAGACCAAAACGCCGCTTCGCCTGACAGCCTGACGAGAAAGAGCCATCGCCCATGTCCGCCGCCGTCGCCGCCCGCGCTCACTCGAACGCGACCATGTCCGCTCCGGCTCGCAAGGGCCGGAAGGCGCCGCGTCGTGAGGCCCCGGCGCTGGCGAGGGTGCTGCGCGCGGCGGCGCGGCGCCCCGGCCGCAGCGTCGTGCTGGCGCTCTTCGCCGCCGCAGCCATGGCGATCATCCTCAACGCGCTGGTCTTCCAGCGGGCGCGTCACCCCGCGCCGCTGACCGCGGCGCCCGCCCCGGCGCGCGCCGCCGCCGCGGCGCCGGTCGAGCGCGGGGTCGCGAGCACGGCTGCGACGCCTGCTCCGGTCGTCGCGCCCGCGCCGCGGCCTCCCGCGCGCCCCGCCGACCTGGCTCCGTCGTCGCGCGAGACGCCGCGTCCGGCGCTCGCCAGCGCCGCGCAGCCGCGCCCGGCGCCGGCGCCCGCTTCCGCTCCTGCGCCTCGGGTCGCCGCCCCGCGAGATCCGATCGCCGACCTGATCAACGCCGGCGATCTTCGCCCGCCGGCCGAGATCCGCGGCGCCGGCGCGGCGAAACCTGCGCCCGCCCGCCGCACGGCGGAAAACTGAACGCGCCGTCGCCACCGCCATGGCGCGGCTGACCAGCGATTTCTGGGTGGCGGCCTGGCTGCGTCAGGCCGCGCTCGACGGACTCGTCGCCGTGCTGCGCCGGCGCGGCGCGCGCGAGGCCGGCGCGATTTTCGTCAAGCTCGACCGGCTCGACGGCACGGCCGCGCTCTACGGGCCCGCGCCGCAGTCCCTGATCGAGGACGGCGGCGCCCGTCGTTTCCAGATGATCGTCGATTCGGACCCGGGCGACATCGAGGAGCGCCTGGCGAGGGAAGCCCGGTTCGACCCCGATCTCTGGCTGCTCGAGATCGAGAACCGCGCCGGCGATCCCCGTCTCGAACTGGCCGGGGGTTGAGGCGGCGCGTCAGCCGCGGCTGCGCCGGGGTCCGAGCTTGCTGATGACCGTGTCGAGGATCGAGCGGTTGTCGGGCCGGGCGGCTCCGGCGCGAGCCGGCGTCCCGCTCGGGTCCATCGCCGGCTGATGCTCGCGCCTGCGGCTGGCCGCGGGCATGGTCTCGCCGCTGATCTGGCGGACGAGCCGCAGGGCCACGGCTGGCTCCAGCTCGCGCATGGCCTCGACCAGCGCGAAGATGCGCTCGACCGAATGCGCGGTTTCGTCGCCGAGGCGGATCAGGAACCGGGTCGCGTCCTCGATGCGCAATCCGGCCGCGATCAGCGCAATCGCCGTCATGTCCCGCGAAAGGTCGCGGCTCATCGCCTGCGCCAGGGCTTGCCCGCCGCCCAGATGAAGCGCGATCGCGCCGAAGGCGCCCTCGCGATCCTCGCCCGCGGTGGCGACCCAGCCGGACAGCAGCTCGGGCGTCGGCGGCGCCGGCCGCGCGGACGGCGCCAGGGCCTCGAGCCCGCGCAGCGCTTCGCGCATAGACTGGCGGCGTTGCGGCCGGGCGTGGAGATAAAGCGGGGCCAGTTCCGCATCCGTGAGGTCGGCGCGCGCCAGAAGCAGCGGTGCGTAGGCCGGCCGGTGTCGCGCGCGCGCCAGCAGCAGATCGAGCGCGGCGCGCGGCAGCATCGCCGCGGCGTTCGCCATCAGGGCGAGGTCGATCCCGACATCGTCGCGCGCCGCCAGCATCAGGACGCAGGCGACCGAAAGATCGGGCCGCGCCGCCAGCCCGGCGGCGACGGCGGGCGCGCCCTCGCAGGCGAGGTCCTCGAGCGTGCCGGCAGGCGTCGGCATGCCATGGCGCAGCAGCGCCGCCAGCACCGGGCCGCCCCGCAGCGCCAGCGCCTGCAGCACCGGATCGGGCGCACCGGGCCAGCCGGCGAGCTTTCTCGCCAGGATCGTGGCGGTCGCCTCGTCGATCGTCGGGATCATCGCCAGCGCCAGGTCGATGAAGGCCGCGACGTCGTTTGCCGGCGGATTGGGCGTCGACAGCAGCAGATCGGTCTTCACCCGCAGCGAAACCTGGCTGAGATCGAGTCCGCCATCGCGCGCGAGGCGCGCGAGCTGAACGAGTTCTGAGACGATTTTGGCTGGCATCTGTGCGACCCGGGCTGTTCTTCGATCAATTCAGGCAGCTT
>JAKFWE010000081.1 GCA_021732895.1 Allobosea sp.
GTCGCGTCCTACTGGACGATGCAGCGGCTGGCCGACATTCTCGACCTGCCGGTCGATCGGCCGCAGGTGCTGGAGACGACCGCGCTGGGCGCGGCCTATCTGGCCGGGCTCGACGCCGGCCTGCTGCCGGAGCCGGCGCGCTTCGCCGACCAGTGGCGGCTGGAGCGCCGCTTCGAGCCCGGCATGGCGGCGAGCCAGCGCGAGACGCTGGTGCAGGGCTGGCGCTCCGCCGTGCGCCGCACGCTGAGCGAGGGCTGAGGCGCGTGCGCCTGGTCGATCCGAGCCGTTCCGGGGCTCGGTCCGGCCGTCAATCCGGGCTTGCCAGCCGGGCGCAGGTTGGCTAGACCGCGCGAACCGAAGGCCCTCTCCGCGACCTGTTCGCGGATAACGCGCCATTGGGGGATCGTCTAACGGTAGGACCCCAGACTCTGACTCTGGTTGTCTAGGTTCGAATCCTAGTCCCCCAGCCACTTTGGTGGCTGCACGCGAGAATTCCTTGATCCGGCCAGGCTGGCGGAGCTGTTCGCCGCCCGAGGCGCGTCGGAATCGGGGCGCGGCCGGGAACGCCGGCCGCCGTCACGCCAGCGCCCCGTCCAGCGCGACGATCAGCCGGTCGACTTCCTCCAGCGTGTTGTAATGCACCATCGAGACCCGCACGACGCCGCCCCGGCCGGCGAGACCGAGGTGCTCGATCAGGCGGCGGGAGTGGAAATCGCCGTGACGGATGCCGATCCCCGCACCGTCGATCCGCGCCACGATCGCGTCGGGGGCATGCTCCGCGATCGTGAACGAAATCGTCGGCACGCGGGTCTCCGGCGGGGCGGTGCGCTGGCCGATGATCGTGACGTCGTTGCGGCCGCGCAGATAGGACAGCAGCCGCTCGCCCAGCGCCGCCTCATGGGCCGCGATGGCGGAGAAGGCGCGCTCGATCGCGGCCCGGTCGCCCGTGCCGCCGCCGCACTCGTCGAGGTAATCGACGATCGCCGCGCAGCCCCAGGCCAGCTCGTAGTTGGCGTTGCCGGGTTCGAGCTTGGCCGGCACCGCGTCGCGCCCATAGAAATGGTGATAGAGACCGTCGAGCTCGAGCAGCAGTTCGTGGCGGCCATACATCGCGGCGAAATGCGGCCCGTAGGTCTTGTAGAACGAGAACAGGCAGTAGTCGGCCTGCGTCGCCTGCACGTCGATGGCGCGATGCGGCGCATAGGCGACGGCGTCGACGCAGAGCTGCGCCCCGCCGGCATGGACGATGCCGGCGATCTCGGCGATCGGGTTGATCGCGCCGAGGATGTTGGAGGCATGGGTGACGCAGACCAGGCGCGTGCGCGGCCCCATCAGGGCGCGCAGAGCGTCGAGGTCGATCTCGAACGCGTCGGGGTCGATCGCCCACCAGCGGAAGATCACGCCGCGCTCCGCCAGGACCCGCCACGGGCCGATATTCGACTCATGGTCGAACAGCGTCAGGATCACCTCGTCGCCGGGGCTGAACCGGTGCGCCATGGCGCTGGCGAGATTGCGCATCATCTGCGTCGTCGAGGGGCCGAGCACGATCTCCTCGGGGCGGCGCGCATTCATCATCAGGGCGATCCTGGCGCGCGCCTCGCGCAGGCGCTCCGTGGCGCGGCGCGAATGGGCGTAGCTCGCCCCCGTCTGCACGCTGGTCGTGGTCAGGTATTCGGCGATGCGCTGCGCCACCGTATCCAGCACCAGCGAGCCGCCGGCATTGTCGAAATAGGCGAAGCCGTCGCGCAGGGCGGGAAAGCGGGCGCGCTGGGCTGCGAGGTCGAGCATGGCGTCATCCAGGGAGCGGGCGGCCTCAGCCGTGCAGGATCTGGTTCAGGAACAGCCGCGTGCGGTCGAATTGCGGCGCGGTGAAGAAGGCTTCGGGCGCGGCCTCCTCGACGATCTCGCCCTGGTCCATGAAGATCACCCGGTCGGCGACCTTGCGGGCGAAGCCCATCTCGTGGCTGACGACGACCATGGTCATGCCGCTCTGGGCCAGTTCGACCATGGTGTCGAGCACCTCGTTGATCATTTCGGGATCGAGCGAGGAGGTCGGCTCGTCGAACAGCATGATGCGGGGCCGCACGCAGAGCGCACGCGCGATGGCGACGCGCTGCTGCTGGCCGCCGGAGAGCTGGAGCGGGAACTTGCGCGCCTGCTCGGGGATGCGCACGCGGGTCAGGAACTCCATCGCCAGCGCCTCGGCCTCCCGTTTCGGCGTCTGCTTCACCCAGGTCAGCGCGAAGGTGCAGTTCTCCAGCACGGTCAGATGCGGGAACAGGTTGAAGGACTGGAAGACCATGCCGATGTCGCGGCGAATGGCGTCGTTCTCGCGGGCGCTGGCGCCATAGGCGCGGCCATGGATGCGCACCGTGCCTTCCTGATTTTTCTCGAGCTGGTTGATGCAGCGGATCAGCGTCGATTTGCCGGAGCCGGACGGGCCGCAGACGACGATGCGCTCGCCCTCGCGCACGCGCAGGTCGATATCCTTCAGCACATGGAAGGAGCCGAACCACTTGTTCAGGCCGATCAGCTCGATCGGCGGCGGCGTAGCGGCGGCGGGCGCGGTCATCGGCGCTGCCCGGCCGAGAGCCGGTTTTCGAGGTTGAGGCTGTATTGCGACATCGAGAAGCAGACCACGAAATAGATCATCGTGATGAAGAAGAACGGCTCGAGGAAGAGGCCGAGCCAGCGCGTGTCCTCGCCGACGGCGCGCGCCATGCTGAGCAGGTCGAAAAGGCCGACGATCGAGACCAGCGTGGTGTCCTTGAACAGGCCGATGAAGTTGCCGACGATGTTGGGGATCATGATCTTCAGCGCCTGCGGCATGATCACCAGCCCGGTCGCCTGCCAGAAGCCCAGGCCCATGGCCGAGGCCGCCTCGTACTGGCCGCGCGGGATCGCCTGCAGCCCGCCACGGATGATCTCGGCCATGTAGGCCGAGGCGAACAGGCAGACCGCGACGATGGCGCGCACCAGCTGATTGACCTCGACGCCCGCCGGCAGGAACAGCGGCAGCATGGTGTTGAACATGAACAGGATGGTGATCAGCGGCACCGAGCGGAACAGCTCGATGAACGTCGTCGAGAGCAGGCTGATCAGCGGCATGCGCGAGCGCCGCCCGAGCGCCAGCACGATGCCGGCCGGCAGCGAGAAGGCGATGCCGAAGCCGGAGATGACGACGGTCAGGAACAGCCCGCCCCAGAGCCGCGTCTGGACGAAGCTCAGCGAGAGCGAGGCCGTCACCGCCAGCGCGGCGACGTAGAGCACGAGCAGGGCGGCGACGTGCAGCCTGCGACGATAGGCGTCGCTGCGGCCGGCGGCGCCGAGCGCGACGACGACGAGCCGGCCGAAGCTGCGCCCGGTCGCGATCTCGGCGGCGCTGGTCGCCATGACCCAGAAGAAGGCGGCCAGCCCGAGCGCGATCAATGCGCTCCAGACCGGCCCCTTCTCGCCGCCGAGGAACATATACGAGGCGAAGAACGGGAAGAGCAGCACCAGCGACAGCCCGATCGCCAGCTTGGAGCGCACGCGCGGCAGCCAGAGCGGAATGGCCCAGGCGACGAGCACGAGCGCGGCGAGATTGATGCGCCAGACCTGGTCCTTCGGATAGAGCCCGTAGATCAGATTGGGAATCCAGGCGACCACGCCGGGCCAGCAGGCGCCGCCGCGCCCGACCTGATCGAGGCATTCGCGCCGGCTGGCGGCCTCCCAGACGGCGTTGACCAGCGTCCAGGAGACGATCGCGCTGACGAAGACGTAGACCAGCCAGAGTCCCAGCAGCGTCACGAGCGCGTTGGGCGCGCTGGAGAACATGTTCTGTCGGATCCAGCCGCGCAGGCCGAGCGTGCTGGCCGGCGCCGGCCGGGCCGGCTTCGGCGTGAAGCGCCGGGCCGGCGTCGCCTCGAATGCCGATCCCGCAGGCGTCATGACATCGGACACGGCTCAGCGCTCCTTGATCAGGATGCGGCGGTTGTACTGGTTCATCAGCAGCGAGACCGCCAGGCTGACGAGACAGTAGAACCCCATCGTCATCGCCACGATCGGGATGGCGCGGCCGGACTGGTTCAGCGAGGTGTGCATCCAGACGCTGACGAGATCGGGAAAGCCGATCGCGATCGCCAGCGAGGAGTTCTTGGTCAGGTTGAGATACTGGCTGATCAGCGGGGGGATGATCACGCGCAGCGCCTGCGGCAGGATGATCGAGCGCATGGTCCGGCCGGGCGGCACGCCCAGCGCGCGCGCCGCTTCCGTCTGGCCATGGCTGACCGACTGGACGCCGGCGCGGACGATCTCGGCGATGAAGCAGGAGGTGTAGATCGACAGCGCGATGATCAGCGCGCAGAAGGAGGGCGGGATGTTCAGCCCGCCGACGAAGTTGAAGCCGCGCAGTTGCGGGTTGTCCCAGCCGAGCGGCGCGCCGGTGACGAAGAAGACGGCGAGCGGAAGACCGAGCGCGAGGCCGAGCACCGGCGCGGCCGTGGGCACGATGCGCCCGGTCGCCTCCCGGATCGCCTGCGCCCGGCGCGCGAACAGCACCGCCCCGACCAGCCCGGCCGCCACGGCGAGCAGCGTCAGGGCGAAGCCGTCTCCGGGGACCGGGGCGGGCATGTAGAGCCCGCGATTGTTCAGGAAGAATCCGCCGAACCAGCCGAGGCTGTCGCGCGGGCGCGGCAGCAGGGTGAAGACGCCGAAATACCAGGCGATGATCTGGAGCAGCAGCGGCGTGTTGCGCAGGATCTCGATGTACCAGCGCGCGACGTTGCTGATGACCCAGTTCGAGGACAGCCGCGCCAGCCCGACGACGAGGCCGAGCAGCGTCGCCAGCACGATGCCGACGACGGCGACCAACATGGTGTTGGCGATGCCGACGACGAAGACGCGCCAGTAGCTGTCGCCCTCCTGATACGGAACGAGCGCGAAGCCGATGCCGAAGCCGGCCGAGACGCCGAGGAAATCGAACCCCGCCGACATGCCGCGCTGCGACATGTTCTCGATCGTGTTGGCGACGAGATAGCCGATCAGCCCGACGACGCAGGCAAGCGTCAGGACCTGATAGAAGACCGAGCGCACGGTTGCATTGTTGAAAAACGCCGCGTAACGCGCGGGAGCGCCGGGCGTGGCCGTGCTGTCCATCAGCGCCATGTCGATCCTCGCCGGTTGGGCATGCCGTCAACCCAGGCTGAATGCGGCCCGGCTTCGCGCCGGGCCGCGCCACCGCTCAGCGGAAAGGCATCGGATACAAAATCCCGCCCTTGTTCCAGAGCGCGTTCAGCGACCCGTCGCGCGGGATGTTGACCGGCGTCTTGACGCCGACATTGCGCTCATAGGACTCGGAATAATTGCCGACCTTCTTCAGCACGCGGACCATGAAATCCTTGGGCAGGCCCATGCCCTCGCCGACATTGCCCTCGGTTCCGAGCAGGCGCTTGATGTTGGGATTGGCCGATTTCAGCATCTCGTCGACATTGGTCGACGAGACGCCGAGCTCCTCGGCCTCGATCATGCCGAACAGCACCCAGCGCACGATGTCGCCCCAGTTGGCGTCGCCATGGCGCACGACCGGCCCGAGCGGCTCCTTCGAGATGGTCTCGGGCAGGATGATGTGGTCGTCGGGCTTGGGGAAGGCCGAGCGCCGCGCCGCCAGGCCGGACTTGTCGTTGGTGTAGGCGTCGCAGCCGCCGCCGAGATAGGTCTCGACGAGCACGTTGACGTTCTCGTTGGTCACGGGCTTGAAGGTCATGTTGTTGGCGCGGAAATAGTCGGCGAGGTTGAGCTCGGTCGTGGTGCCGGTCAGCACGCAGACGGTCGCGCCGTTGAGTTCCTTCGCCGACTTGATGTTGGATGATTTCGGCACGACGAAGCCTTGGCCGTCGTAGAAGTTCACGCCCGCGAATTCGAGGCCGAGCTGGGTGTCGCGCACGGCGGTCCAGGTCGTGGTGCGCGAGAGCATGTCGGATTCGCCGTTGGCGAGCGAGGTGAAGCGCACGGCAGAGGTAACCGACTGGAACTGCACCTTCTTGGGATCGTCGAAGATCGCGGCGGCGACGGCTCGGCAGACGTCGACATCCATGCCCGACCAGGTCCCGTCTGCGGCCAGCGCGTAGAAGCCCGGCGTCGGCAGGCCGACCTGACAGTTGAGCGTGCCGCGCGCCTTGACCTGCGCCATGGTTTGCTGGGCCACAGCGGCGCCCGGCGCGAAAGCCAGGCCCGCCGCCACCGCGAGCGTCGAGAATACCGTTGCTGACTTGCGCATGAACCCCTCCTGCAGGTTTGCTTGCCCGATGATTGTTCTCGCCGAACGGCGGCCCGCCCGGTCGGGAGCGCCCTCGCAAGGCATGTGCCAGCGTCGGCGGCGCGCCGCTTGCAAGCCCGCCGCGACGGATTGACGGAGGCTTCGCAGCGGACGCCAATCGTGAACAGGAGCCCGCCATGACCTACGACCTGATCATCGCCAACGGCACGGTCGCGACCGCGAGCGACAGCTTCGCCTGCGATGTCGGCGTCCGCGACGGCGTCATCGTCGCGCTCGGCCACGGGCTCGGCGCGGCGGCCGAGACAATCGACGCGGGCGGCATGCTCGTCCTGCCCGGCGGCATCGACAGCCATGTCCATATCGCCCAGCCGAGCGGCGAGGGCATCGTCATGGCCGATGATTTCGCCAGCGGCACGCTGTCGGCGGCGTGCGGCGGAAACACCACCGTGATGCCGTTCTGCCTGCAGGAGA
>JAKFWE010000150.1 GCA_021732895.1 Allobosea sp.
GAACCGACGCCGTCATCCCGGGCGACCACAGGGAGACCCGGGATCCATCCCTGAGCCTCTCCATGCTGCGCTCCGGCATGGATCCCGGATCTGCGCCGCTTCGCGGCTTGTCCGGGATGACGGCGTAACAGGACAAGAAAAACCGAATGACCGCCATCGTCGCCATCATCGGCCGCCCCAATGTCGGCAAGTCGACGCTGTTCAACCGGCTCGTCGGCAAGAAACTCGCGCTCGTCGACGACCGGCCCGGCGTGACGCGCGACCGGCGCGAGGGCGACGCCGCGCTCGGCCATCTGCGCTTCACCATCATCGACACGGCGGGGCTGGAGGAGGCCGAGAGGGACTCGCTCGCCGGCCGCATGCGCGCGCAGACCGAGACCGCGATCGCGCAGGCCGACGTCATCCTGTTCATGATCGACGCCCGGCTCGGCATCACGCCGATGGACCAGCCCTTCGCCGATCTGGTGCGCCGCTCTGGCAAGCCGGTCATCCTTCTCGCCAACAAGGCGGAAGGCAGGAAGGGGCTGGACGGCATCTTCGAATCCTACGGGCTGGGCCTCGGCGACCCCGTGCCGTTCTCGGCCGAGCACGGCGAGGGCACGTCCGATCTGCTGGAGGCGCTCGCGCCCTTCGTCGATGTCGAGCCGGAGGAGGAAGAGGCCTTCGACGAAAGCTACGGCGACAAGAAATGGGTCGATGCGCCCGCCGCCGTCAACGACGAAGAGGCCGAATACAACGACCCGACCAAGCCGCTGCGCGTCACCATCATCGGCCGACCCAACGCCGGCAAATCGACGCTGGTGAACCGGATGATCGGCGAGGACCGCCTGCTCGTCGGTCCCGAGGCCGGCATCACCCGCGACACGATCTCGGTCGACTGGGAGTGGCGCGGCCGGCCCGTCAAGCTGTTCGACACGGCCGGCATGCGCAAGCGCGCCCGCATCGAGGAAAAGCTCGAGAAGATGTCGGTGCAGGATGCGCTGCGCGCCATCCGCTTCGCCGATGTCGTGGTCGTGCTGCTCGACGCGACGATCCCCTTCGAGAAGCAGGATCTGACGCTGGTCGATCTGACCGAGCGCGAGGGCCGCACCGTGGTGATCGGCCTCAACAAATGGGACCTCGTCGCCGACAGGAACGGCCTGCTCGCAGAACTCAAGGAGAAGGCGACGCATCTGCTCGCGCAGGTGCGCGGCGTGCCGATCATCCCGCTTTCGGGGCTGGCCGGCGAAGGCATCGACCGGCTGATGCAGGCGGTTTTCGCGAGCTACGAGGTCTGGAACCGGCGCGTCTCGACGGCGAAGATCAACCGCTGGCTGGAGGGCGTGCTTTCGGCCCATCCGCCCCCGGCCGTCGCCGGCCGTCGCATCAAGATCCGCTACATGACGCAGGCCAAGGCCCGCCCGCCGACCTTCGCGCTGTTCGGCAACCAGCTCGACCATCTGCCGGTGTCCTACACGCGCTACCTCGTCAACAATTTGCGCGAGGCCTTCGAGCTGCCGGGCACGCCGATCCGCCTGCACACGCGCTGCGGCGAGAACCCCTATGACAAGAACAAGCGGGCTGGATGAAGATCGCGATCGTCGGAGCCGGGATCGCCGGCCTGTCCACTGCATGGGCGCTGAACAAGGCGGGCCACGACGTCGCGCTGTTCGAGCAGGCGGCCGCGATCCCCAACCCCCATGCGGCCTCGGGCGACCAGCATCGCATCATCCGGCGCGCCTATGCGGGCGCCGACGGCTACGCCCGCACCATCACGGAAGCCTTCGCCGCCTGGGACGAGCTTTGGGCCGATCTCGGCGCGGTGCATTACAAGGCCTGCGGCGTGATGGGCATCTCGCAGGTCGCCGGCGACGAGGGCGAGGACTACCGCGACGGGCTCGACCGGATGGGCTCGCCCTATGAGCTGTTCGAGCCGGCTGACGCGGTGCGGCGCTACCCGTTTCTGGACCCGGCGACGTTCCGCTACGCCTATCTGAGCGGCGAGGGCGGGGCGCTGTTCCCGGCCCGGATCGCCGCCGGCATGGTGGCGCTGCTGCGCGAGCGCGGCGTGGCGATCCGCGAGGGCGCGGCCGTGACCGCGGTCGATCCCGATAGCGGGCAGCTCGGCGTCGGCGGCGGCGAGCGGCTTGCGTTCGACCGGATCGTCGTCACCGGCGGGGCCTGGACGCTGCGGCTGCTGCCGGAACTCTCCGACGCGCTCACGACCTATCGCACGGCGGTCGCCTATCTCGATCCGCCAGACGATCTCAAGGCGGCCTGGCGCGCAGCGCCCTGCATCGTCGATGTCGGCGGCTCGGTCGACGGCTATGTCCTGCCGGCGGTGGACGGGACCGATCTGAAGGTCGGCGCAGGCGTCCACAAGGTCCCGATGGCGCCCGATCTCGACCGCGAGCCGCGCCCCGGGGAGGGCGAGATCATCCGCGACTATTTCGCGCCGCCCTTCGCGCGGATCGCCGAATACGGCGTCAAGCGCGTGGCGAGCTGCGCCTACGCCTTCACGGCGGACCGGAAGTTCCTGTCGCGGCGGGTCGGCAAGGTGCTGGCCGTCTCGGCCTGTTCAGGCCACGGCTACAAATTCGGCGCGGCGGTCGGACGGCGGGTCGCGGCTGCCGTCGAGAGCGGCGACGACGCCGGGTTGCTGGCTTGGCTGCGGGCGGAGTGACGGTCACGACCGTCTTTGCGAGCGAAGCGAAGCAATCCAGTCTCACGCCCCGATTTTTGGATTGCTTCGCTCCGCTCGCAAAGACGGGAAGCGATCCGGCCTAAGCCGGCATCTGCGGGCTCAGCACCTTGCCCTGCGGAAAATCGAAGATCTTGCCGCTTTCCACCCAGTCCGGCGAGGCCAACCTGACCAGATGCGGCGCAAGGTCCTCCGGCGTCTTCAGCACGGCCGGGTCCTCGCCGGGCATCGCCTGCGCCCGCATCTTCGTGCGCAGCGGCCCGGGATTGACCAGCATCACCTTCAGCGGCGTGGTCGCGGTCTCGGCGGCGTAGGTGCGCGCCAGCGCCTCGACGGCGGCCTTCGAGATCGAATAGGGGCCCCAATAGGCGAGGCATTTATGCGCCGCGCCCGACGACATCAGGATCACACGCGCGGCGTCCGAGGCCAGCAACGCCGGCTCGACCGATTTCAGAAGCCGCCAGTTGGCCGTGACGTTCGTCTCGAAGACCTCGGCCCATTCCTTCGCCGAGGCGTGGGTCAGCGGCGTCAGCGGGCCGAGGATGCCGGCGTTGGCCAGCAGGATGTCGAGCCTGCCCCAGCGCTCCAGCAGGGCCGGGCCGAGCTTCTCGATCGCCGGGGCGTCGCCCAGATCGACCGGCACGAGCGTCGCTGCCCCGCCCAGCGTCCTGATCTCGTCGTCGAGTTCCTCCAGCGCGCCGGTGGTGCGGGCGAGCGCCACGACATGGGCGCCGGCCTGCGCGAAGGCGAGCGCGGCGGCTCGGCCGATCCCGCGCGACGCGCCGGTGACGAGCGCGACGCGCCCTGCGAGCGGGAGGGTCATGCGGAAGACCTTGTCCTGCGGAAGGCCAAAATCATGCGGAACGCCAAATCATGTGTAAGGCTTGGTCATGGCGAGAGATATCCCGATGAAATCACGCAGGCGTCATCCCGGACAAGCGGCGAAGCCGCGCCGATCCGGGATCCGTTCCGGCGCCTGTCCGGATGGCGTTCAGGCATGGATCCCGGGTCTTCGCTTCGCTCGCCCGGGATGACACGGAGGGTGGAACGGCCGCTCAACCGGCTTCCGCCAGCAGCGACAATTGCTGCTTGGCGCTCTCGCCGATCACGTCGGTCAGCGAGGTCGGATAATCGCCGGTGAAGCAATGATCGGTGAACTGGGGGCGGGCGTTGTCGCGGCCGGCATGGCCCATGGCGCGGTAGAGCCCGTCGACCGAGAGGAAGGCCAGCGAATCGGCGCCGACGAACTGGCGCATTTCCTCGAGCGAATGCGTCGCGGCGAGCAGTTTCTCGCGATCCGGCGTGTCGATGCCGTAATAGTCGGGATGCGTGATCGGCGGCGAGGAGATGCGGAAATGCACCTCGCGCGCGCCGGCCTCGCGCATCATCTTGACGATCTTCAGCGAGGTCGTGCCGCGCACGATCGAATCGTCGACCAGCACGATGCTCTTGCCCTCGACCACCGAGCGGTTGGCCGAATGCTTGAGGCGCACGCCGAGCTCGCGGACTTTCTGCGTCGGCTCAATGAAGGTGCGCCCGACATAGTGGTTGCGAATGATGCCGAGCTCGAAGGGGATGCCGCTCGCCTGCGCGTAGCCGAGCGCGGCGGGCACGCCCGAATCGGGCACCGGCACGATCACGTCGGCGCCGGCAGGCGATTCCTGCGCCAGCACCGCGCCCATGCGCTTGCGGCGTTCGTAGATGCTTTCGCCCTTCACGATCGAATCGGGCCGTGCGAAGTAGATGTATTCGAAGATGCAGGGCCGCTCCGCCATGGGCGGGAACGGCTTGTGGCTCTCGATCCCGTCCTCCGAGATGACCACGACCTCGCCATTCTCGATCTCGCGGACGAATTTCGCGCCGATGATGTCGAGCGCGCAGGTCTCCGAGGTCAGGATCGGCGCACCGTCGAGTTCGCCCAGCACGAGCGGGCGGATGCCGAGCGGATCGCGCGCGCCGATCAGCTTCTTGTTGGTCATGCAGACGAATGCGTAAGCGCCTTCGACCTGGCGGATGCCCTCGACGAAGCGCTCGATGAAACGCGAGCGGCGGCTGCGCGCGACGAGATGGAGGAGCACTTCGGTGTCGGAGGTCGACTGGTAGATCGCGCCGTCACGCACGAGGTTGCGACGCAGCGTCAGCCCGTTGGTCAGGTTGCCGTTATGGGCGAGCGCGAAGCCGCCGCCGTGCAGTTCGGCGAAAAGCGGCTGGACGTTGCGCAGGATCGTCTCGCCGGTGGTCGAGTAGCGGACATGGCCGATCGCCTGCGCGCCCTGCAGCTTCTCGATCACGGCGGCCTCCGAGAAGGCGTCGCCGACCAGCCCGAGCCGGCGCTCCGAATGGAAGCGCGAGCCGTCGAAGGAGACGATCCCGGCCGCTTCCTGCCCGCGATGCTGCAAAGCGTGCAGTCCCAGCGCCGTCAGCGCCGTGGCGTCGGCATGGCCGAAAATGCCGAACACGCCGCATTCCTCCCGCAGCCGGTCCGCGTTCGGATCGAAGGGCGCCTCATCGACCGGCTGCTGCGTCACGGAAAGCTCCATCGTGCAGGGCTTCATATGGGATTCGAAACAGCGCTACGCCAGGTTTACGGTCGGTTCGGGGCAGGGGTGGCAGGCCGGCTCGCCTCGATGGCGCGTTGCAGGGCCTGCTGGTCGGTCGGCGTCGGCGCCTGCGAGCGGCGCTGCGGCGCAGGCGCCGGGGCGCCGGGCTGACGCGGCTCCTCCGCCGGCGCGTCCACGGGGTCGTCGCCGGATTTGCGGTTGAGCAGGTTCTTGATGAAGTCCGAGTTGATGTCCTGCGGCAGCACCGCCAGCAGCGACAGGCCGGTCTCCTTCAGGATCGGCTTGGTCTTCGCGTCCCGCACCCAGACGGGTTCCTTGTTCTCGGTGACCAGCGCGCTGAAGAACAGGAATCCGATCACCGCCAGAAGCAGGCCCCGGCCCGCGCCGAAGACGAAGCCGAGCGTGCGGTCGAGCGCGCCGATGCGCGAATCGAGCACGAAATCGGAGATGCGCGCGGTCACCAGCGAGACCACGATCAGCGTCACCAGGAACAGGCCGGCGATCACCGCGACGAGCGCGATGGTCTGGTTGGGGATGTGCTGCTGGGCGAACGGCATCAACTGCGGATGGAACGCCCAGGCCACGGCGGCCGCCGCGACCCAGGAGGCGATGGCCAGAACCTCTCGGGTCAGGCCGCGCACGGCGGCGAGCAGGGCCGAGATCAGGACCACGCCGATGACGATGAGATCGAGAATGGTGACGGGCATGGCAAAAGGCCGCTCTTCCAGGGTCTCGGTCCGCCTGTAGACGCGCTTGCAGATCAGGCCTGCAAGAATGGGGCTCGCCGTTTCGTTTTTGCTATACGCGCAAGAGGCGCGCCCGTCACGCTCCAGTTCACCTCATTTTGCACTGCGATGGGGAGCGCGCGCGGCGATGTCGGCGACGAGTTCCGCGACATGGCCGACGCGCTTCACGGTGAGCCCGCCGGCATCGCCGAAATCGGCCCCGCCGGACGGCGCGACCGCCGCCTCGAAGCCGAGCTTGGCCGCCTCGCGCAGGCGCGCGGCCGCGACAGCCACCGGCCTGATCGCGCCCGACAGCGCGATCTCGCCGAAATAGACCGCCTCGCGCGGCAGGATCGCGCCGCTGAGCGAAGACGCCAGCGCGGCCGCGACCGCGAGATCGGCGGCCGGCTCGTTGACGCGCAGGCCGCCCGCGACATTGAGATAGACGTCGTGCTGGCCGAGCCGAAGCCCGCCATACGTTTCGAGAACGGCGAGCACCATGGCGAGCCGGCTGTTCTCCCAGCCGACCACGGCGCGGCGCGGCGTGCCTAGCGAGGTCGGTGCAACCAGCGCCTGGATCTCGACCAGCACCGGCCTCGTGCCCTCGACGCCGGCGAAGACCGCCGCGCCCGGCGCGGCCTGGTCGCGGCCGGCCAGGAACAGCGCCGAGGGATTGGCGACCTCGGCGAGCCCCGCGCCCGTCATCTCGAAGACGCCGATCTC
>JAKFWE010000390.1 GCA_021732895.1 Allobosea sp.
GAGCGACGCGTTCGACCCCTCGGAGCAGCCCGGCTCGCCCGGCGCGCCGCGCCAGCTCGGCGGCGGCATCGGCGACATCATCGAGAAGGATTTCGAGGGCGGGGGCGGGCAGGGACCGCTCGACCTGCAAGGCGTCGGCCGGGCGCCGCAGGGCGCGCTGCCGCCGCCCGGACGGAGCGGCCCGAGCGTGGCCGCGACCGGAGGCGTGGTCAGCCCGAGGCAGTCCTACGATCTCGCCTACGCCTCGATCCTGCGCAAGGAGTACGAACAGGCCGAAATGGGCTTCCGCCAGTTCCTGCAGAACTATCCGCGCGAGGCGCTGGCCGCCGACGCGACCTACTGGCTC
Organism: Allobosea sp.; assembly: GCA_021732895.1. Classification (GTDB taxonomy): domain Bacteria; phylum Pseudomonadota; class Alphaproteobacteria; order Rhizobiales; family Beijerinckiaceae; genus Allobosea. The sequence continues at coordinate 347 of JAKFWE010000390.1, forward strand.
GGGGAAAGCTATTTCCAGCGCCGGAAATACCGCGAGGCCGCCGAGCAGTTCCTCAAGATCTCGCGCGACTTCCCGCGCGCCGGCAAGGCGCCGGACGGTCTGCTCCGGCTCGGCATGGCGCTGAACGGCCTCGGCGCGCGCGAACAGGCCTGCGCCACCTATGCGAAGCTCGGCGTCGATTACCCGGCCGCGTCGAACGGCGTCCGCCAGGGCGTCGAGCGCGAACGGCGTCGCGCCGGCTGCGCGTGAGCGCGGCGCCGCGACGCGCCGCCGAGGATGCGCCGCTTTCCGCGGTCGAGGCCGGGTCGCTGTTTGCGGGTCTGGCCGGGGAGGCGCGGCTGCTCGTCGCCGTCTCGGGCGGTCCGGATTCGGTCGCGCTCCTCGCATTGTTGCGCGATTGGTCTCGCGGCCGAGGCGAACCGGGGCTTTTCGCCGCCACCGTCGATCATGGCCTGAGGCCCGAAGCGGCGGCGGAAGCCGGGATGGTCGCGGAGCTTTGCGGTAAATTCGGCGTTCCCCACGCGATCCTGCGCTGGAACGTGGAGTCGCTCTCCTCCGGCGTTCAGGAAAAGGCGCGCGCGGCGCGCTACCGGCTGCTGTGCGGACAGGCGCGCGCGCTCGGCGGCGCGGTTCTGGTCACCGGGCACACGCTCGACGACCAGGCCGAGACGCTGTTGATGCGACTGGCGCGCGGCTCCGGCCCGGCCGGCCTTTCGGGCATGCGGTCGCGTAGCCGCAAGGACGATGTCGCGCTGGCGCGCCCGCTTCTGGGCGTCGCCAAGGCGCGGCTGGTCGCGACCTGCCATGCGAGGGGCCACGCCTTCGTCAGCGATCCGGCCAATGCCGATCCGCGCTTCGAGCGGGCGCGCTGGCGCTCTCTCGCGCCGGTTCTGGCCGAGGCCGGCCTCGGCGCGCGCCGTCTCGGCCCGCTGGCCGCGAGGATGGCGCGGCTCGACGATGCGATCGAGGCCGTCGCGGCCCGCCGTCTCGCCGAAATCGCGCTGCCCGACGGCGAGGGCGGCGCCCGGCGTCTCGCCCTTGGGGCGCTGCGGGAGGAGCCCGAGGAAATCGTGCTGCGCGTGCTGGCCCGGGCGCTGGCGCATGCCGGCGGTCAGGGCGAGGCGCCGCCGCGACTGGAACGGCTGGAAGCCTGCGCATCGGGACTGCGCGAGGCGCTTGCCGGGCGTGGCCGGCTGCGGCGGACGCTGTCGGGCTGCGTGCTCGCGCTCGATCGCGACGGAGTGCTCACCCTGTCGCGCGAAGGGCTGCGGCGGCGCGGCGTTCACCCTGCGCCGTCATGACCCAAGGCGAGGCCGCGCATTCCCTTGGCAAGGGGCGATGCCGCGCCTAGATTAGTCGTTGAAACCCTTGGCCATCTCCGGTGCGTCCCGGCGGCCCGATCGGACTGGTGATGAACCCCAACTTCCGTAATTTCGCCCTCTGGGTGGTGATCTTCCTGCTGGTTCTGGCGCTCGTCACGCTGTTTCAGTCGCCGAGCCAGCGCGCCAGCACCAACGAAATTCCCTACAGCCAGCTCATCAACGAGTCGGAGGCGGGGCGGATCACCAACGTCGTCGTCGCCGGGCAGGAGATAACGGGCACGTTAGCGGATGGTCGCAGCTTCGTGACCTATGCGCCCTATGGCGATCCGGCGCTGCTGAAGACGCTGGCGCAGAAGGGCGTGCAGGTCTCGGCGCGGGCCCCGTCCGAGGGCACGCCGTGGTTCATGGCGCTGCTCGTCAACTCGCTGCCCTTCGTCATCTTCATCGGCCTGTGGATCTTCATGTCCCGCCAGATGCAGAACGGCGCCGGCCGGGCGATGGGCTTCGGCAAGTCCAAGGCGAAGCTGCTGACCGAGGCGCATGGCCGCGTCACCTTCGAGGATGTCGCGGGCATCGACGAAGCCAAGGAGGACCTTCAGGAGATCGTCGAGTTCCTGCGCGATCCGCAGAAATTCCAGCGGCTGGGCGGGCGCATTCCGCGCGGCGTGCTGCTGGTCGGCCCGCCCGGCACCGGCAAGACGCTGACGGCGCGCGCCGTCGCCGGCGAGGCGAATGTGCCGTTCTTCACCATTTCGGGCTCGGACTTCGTCGAGATGTTCGTCGGCGTCGGCGCGAGCCGCGTGCGCGACATGTTCGAGCAGGCCAAGAAGAACTCGCCCTGCATCATCTTCATCGACGAGATCGACGCTGTCGGCCGTCATCGCGGCGCGGGGCTCGGCGGCGGCAATGACGAGCGCGAGCAGACGCTGAACCAGCTCCTGGTCGAGATGGACGGGTTCGAGCCGAACGAGGGCGTGATCATCATCGCCGCCACCAACCGGCCCGACGTGCTCGACCCCGCCCTGCTGCGTCCGGGCCGCTTCGACCGACAGATCGTCGTCCCCAATCCCGACGTCGCCGGCCGCGAGAAGATCCTGCGCGTCCATGTCCGCAAGGTGCCGCTGGCCCCTGACGTCGACCTCAAGATCCTGGCGCGCGGGACGCCCGGCTTCTCCGGCGCCGACCTGATGAACCTCGTCAACGAGGCGGCGCTGCTGGCGGCCAGGCGCGGCAAGCGCATGGTCACGCATGGCGAGTTCGAGGACGCCAAGGACAAGGTCATGATGGGCGCCGAGCGCAAATCCATGGCGATGTCCGAGGAAGAGAAGAAGCTGACCGCCTATCACGAGGCCGGCCACGCCATCGTCGGCCTGTATGTGCCCGCCGGCATCCCGGTGCACAAGGCGACGATCATTCCGCGCGGCCGTGCGCTCGGCATGGTCAAGTTCCTGCCGGAGGGCGACCGCTACTCGATGAAATACAAGGAGTTCACCTCTCAGCTCGCGGTCGCCATGGGCGGGCGCGTGGCCGAGGAGATGACCTTCGGGATGGAGAACGTGACCTCGGGCGCGACCGGCGACATCCAGCAGGCGACCAAGATGGCCAAGGCCATGGTCACCCAGATGGGCTACTCCAAGGAGCTCGGCATGGTCGCCTATGGCGACAACCAGGAAGAGGTCTTCCTCGGCATGTCGATGGGGCGCAGCCAAGCGATCTCCGAGGCGACCGCGCAGAAGATCGATTCCGAAGTGCGCAAGCTCGTGCATCAGGGCTACCTCGACGCCCGCGAAATCCTCGAGAAGCACCATGACCAGTTCGTCGAGGTGGCCGAGGCGCTGCTCGAGTTCGAGACGCTGACCGGCGATGAGATCCGCGACCTGATCGCCGGCAAGCGCCCGACCCGCGACGACGCCGACACGCCATCGACGCCGCGCGGCTCGGCCGTGCCGAGCGCCGGGCGGGGCCGCAAGCGCGGCGAGCCGGACGCGCCGCTGGAGCCGCAGCCGCAGGCGTGAGCCGGCGGTTGAGACGAGACATCGAAGGCGGCCGCGCGGCCGCCTTCGTTTTTTCAGGAGGTCGGGTCAGCGGCAGGCGCTGATCGGCATGCGTGTCAGCCGGAACACGGTGTCGTCCGCCGAACGACCGAGCGAGCGTCCCGGCCCGTCATCGCCACAACCGCCAGAGACGCTGAAGCGCGAGCGGCCTTGCGCGCCGCCGATCAGGATGGTGTCGGCATCCTCGACCTTCACCGGAAACGAGCCGCCGTCGCAACTGCTGGAATAGCAGGTGATCTGATTGTCGAGCGACGGCCCGCAGCCGGCATCGCCCAGAAAGCGCCGCGCGCCCGAATCGCGATAGGTCACGATCAGCTCGATCGTGATGGCGTCGGCCGGATTGCGCTCGGCGTCTCCGCGCACCTGCTGGAAACCGCGCATCAGCCGCACCGACGTCACCGACTGCGCGGGGTGACGTTTCAGATGCGCGGCGTCGTAGTAGCGCGCGAAGCAGACCGGCGCGCCTTTTGGAAACAAACCTTCCAGCATTGCGCGCGATGGCGGTTGCTGCGCGAGAGCGCCGGTCATGGACCAGAGCCCGGCGCAGGCCGCCAGCAGGCGCGGCGTCCAGCGGTTCATCGGCACATCTCCAGCCCGGCGCGCGCGAGGAGGAAGCTCCTGTCGCCCTCTCTGTCGCCGAGCCAGATCACGCCGGTGTCGAGAGCGCAGGTCCCGCCCACGCCGATGGCGTCGGGAATGAAGCGGCCAGACGCCACGCCGCCAATGGTGAGGCGGACGCTGTCGGGGCCGAGCGGCGTCAGGTCGATGCTGCCTCGGTTGCATGTCGATCGACAGGTCAGATAGGGCTGCGCCGCGGCTGCGCCGTCATAGCGCGCTTCGCAATCGAGCGCTTCGGTGGAGACGGATGTCCGCGTCCTCAACAGAAGCCGCAAGCCGATCGTCGGGGCGCCGGGGCTATCCAGGGCCTCGCGCTTCTGCTCTGGCGCGAGCCGCGCCAGCCGGATGCGCCTGACGCTCTGGTTGGGGTTCGCCGCGAGATGGCTGGCGTCGTAGGCGCGCACGAAGCAGCCCTGTTGCTGGATTGGAAAGGCGGCGCGGATCGGCTTCATCTCCGCGACCTCCTGTGCGCCGGCCATCTGCGTCAGCAGGAGCAACGCCGAAAGACCCGATGCGAGCTGTCCCGGCCGGAGCGTGCCGTGGTCCATGTCGTGGCGTCTCTGGCCTGGCGGTGGTGGAAAGCGTTTCAACTCTGTCACAATTCGTGAGAAGGCGGAAACCAATTGGCGCTATAGAACGGGCGCGATCGCGCTGCGGCGCGCCCTGGATTCAAGAGACGATGACACGCAAATATTTCGGAACCGACGGCATTCGCGGCCGCGCCAACGGCGTCATAACCGCCGATCTCGCCCTCAAGGTCGGGCAGGCGACCGGCATCGCCTTCCGCCGGGGCGATCATCGCCACCGGGTGGTGATCGGCAAGGACACGCGCCTCTCCGGCTACATGATCGAATACGCGATGGTCGCGGGCTTCACCTCGGTCGGCATGGACGTGATGCTGCTCGGCCCGATGCCGACGCCGGCGGTGGCGATGCTGACGCGCTCGATGCGCGCCGATCTCGGCGTCATGATCTCGGCTTCGCACAACCCCTACGAGGACAACGGCATCAAGCTGTTCGGGCCGGACGGCTACAAGCTCAGCGACGAGGTCGAGGCCGAGATTTCCGCCCTGCTCGATTCCGACCTGTCGAAGCGGCTTTCGTCGTCGCCGACGCTGGGCCGCGCCAAGCGCATCGATTCGGTCCATGCCCGCTATATCGAGTTCGCCAAGCGCACCCTGCCGCGCAATATGAGCCTGGAGGGGCTGCGCATCGTCGTCGATTGCGCCAATGGCGCGGCCTACAAGGTCGCCCCCGAGGCGCTCTGGGAGCTCGGCGCGGAGGTGATCGCGATCGGCGTCGATCCCGACGGCTTCAACATCAACAAGGATGTCGGCTCGACGGCGCCCGACGCGCTGATCGCCAAGGTGCGCGAGCTGCGGGCCGATGTCGGCATCGCGCTCGACGGCGACGCCGACCGGGTGCTGATCATCGACGAGACCGGCCATGCCGTCGATGGCGACCAGCTCATGGCGGTGATCGCGCGGAGCTGGCAGGAGGATGGGCGGTTGTCGCAGCCCGGCATCGTCGCCACCGTGATGTCCAATCTCGGCCTCGAGCGCTATCTCGCGGGGCTGGGGCTGACGATGGCGCGCACGGCGGTGGGCGACCGCTACGTGCTGGAGCATATGCGCGCCAACGGTTTCAATCTCGGCGGCGAGCAGTCCGGCCACATCATCCTGTCCGACTACGCCACGACCGGCGACGGGCTGGTCGCGGCGCTGCAGCTTCTGGCCGTGGTGAAGCGGCTCGACAAGCCGGTCTCGGAGGTCTGCCGCTGTTTCGAGCCGCTGCCGCAGATCCTCAAGAACGTGCGCTACAAGCATGGCCAGCCGCTCAAGGAGAAGCCGGTCGTCAGCGCGATCGAGGCGGCCCGCCAGATGCTCGGCGAGGCCGGCAGGCTGGTGATCCGCCCGTCCGGCACCGAGCCGGTGATCCGGGTCATGGCTGAGGGCGACGACGCCGAACTGGTCCTGCGCGCGGTCGACGACGTCGTCGAGGCCGTGACGAAGGCCGCAGCCTGACGCTGCGACCGGCCGCGTTGGCGCGAGGCCGCCATGTCCTTGCGGGGCCGCCCGCCGGGCTGGGCCCTCAGCCCGTGACCGCAGATCTTCGACATCCTGCCGGCGACCTTCAGCATTCCTTGAGGTTAATTCGTAAGGTTAAGCCTCGTTTAAGAAATTGCTGGCACCGTCCTTCCTGTCGGTAACTCGCGCGAGCTGCGTTTCGCGTCGCGCAAACACGAAGGACACTGCCATGGGCAGCCTGAAGATTCTTGCGCTGGCGAGCGCCATGGCTGTCGGCGGCGCCGCAGGCGCCGTCGCCGCCTACTACATCCCGTCGGCG